>JAIRSN010000041.1 GCA_031255425.1 Dysgonamonadaceae bacterium | reverse complement strand
CGCCCTGATTTTGGCTCTGTCCGCCGAAATCGGCGCCGGGTTGAGGTCCCTGTTGTGCGCCTCCGGCTTGTTGCTGAGCATTATACATTTCCTGACTGACTGCTTGGAATGCGTTGTTTACTTCCGTAATGCCGGCTTCAATGCCCGCCAGGTCTTGTGCTTTGTGAGCTTCTTTCAATTTAGCCACAGCCGCTTCGATTGGCGCTTTCTTGTCGGCAGGTATCTTGTCACCTAATTCTTTCAGTTGTTTTTCCGTTTGGAAAATCACACTGTCGGCTTGATTCAGCTTATCGATTTTTTCTTTTTCTTTCGCGTCGGCTTCGGCATTCGCCGCTGCTTCATCCTTCATTCGTTGGATTTCCGCATCGCTCAAACCGCTGGATGCTTCAATGCGAATGCTTTGCTCTTTGCCGGTCGCTTTATCCTTGGCGGACACGCTCACGACGCCGTTTGCATCAATATCAAAGGTTACTTCAATTTGAGGAACTCCTCGCGGGGCGGGCATAATTCCATCCAAATGAAACTTGCCGATTGTTTTGTTGTCTTTTGCTAAGGGACGTTCTCCTTGCAATACATGAATTTCAACGGAGGGTTGATTGTCTACTGCCGTCGTGAATGTTTCCGATTTTTTGATCGGAATCGTCGAATTTGCCTCAATCAATTTGGTCATGACGCTACCCATTGTCTCGATGCCTAAAGAAAGAGGAGTGACGTCGAGCAGGACCATCCCGCCTAAATTGCTGTCGCCCGAAAGGATTGCGCCCTGAATGGAAGCGCCGATAGCTACTACTTCGTCCGGATTTACGCCTTTGGAAGGTGTTTTCCCGAAGATTTTTTCTACTTCTGCCTGAATAGCCGGAATACGGGTCGAACCTCCGACCAGGATCACTTCGGTTATATCTTTTGGAGATAAACCTGCATCTTTCAAGGCTTTTTCGCAAGGCGTAACGGTTGCACGGATTAACCGGTCCGACAATTGCTCAAACTTTGCGCGGGTCAATGTGGTGACCAGGTGCTTCGGCATACCATCTACCGGCATGATATAAGGCAAGTTGATTTCAGTTGATGTGGAACTGGAAAGCTCAATTTTCGCTTTCTCGGCAGCTTCTTTCAAGCGTTGCATTGCCATGGCATCTTTCCTCAAATCAAGGCCTTCGTTCTTCTGGAACTCGTCTGCCAACCAATCAATAATCACATGGTCGAAATCGTCGCCGCCCAAGTGCGTGTCGCCGTTGGTGGATAATACCTCAAATACGCCTCCGCCCAACTCCAGGATAGAAATATCGAAAGTTCCGCCACCCAAGTCAAATACGGCGATTTTCATGTCCCGGTCCGATTTGTCCAAGCCGTAAGCTAATGCCGCCGCCGTTGGTTCGTTGATAATCCGTTTTACTTTCAACCCGGCAATTTCTCCGGCTTCAATCGTTGCCTGACGTTGAGAATCCGAAAAATAAGCAGGAACTGTAATCACGGCTTCTGTCACTTCCTGTCCCAAATAATCTTCTGCTGTTTTTTTCATCTTTTGAAGGACCATTGCGGAAATTTCCTGCGGAGAATATAACCTTCCGTCGATGTCGACACGCGGAGTATTATTGTCGCCACGGGCAACGGTATAAGGAACACGGGCTATCTCGTTTTTCACTTGCTCATGCGTTTCGCCCATGAACCGTTTAATCGAGAAAATAGTTTTAGTAGGGTTGGTAATCGCCTGGCGTTTGGCGGGATCGCCTACTTTACGTTCGCCATTGCCAACGAATGCTACTATTGAAGGCGTTGTCATTTTGCCTTCACTGTTAGGAATAACCACCGGCTTGTTCCCTTCCATCACAGCCACGCATGAATTTGTTGTTCCTAAGTCGATTCCAATTATTTTTCCCATAATTTTTTATGTTTTAATTTCGTTTTTATTTTTTTGATTTGTATTAGAGTTTTATCAAATGTTATGCCAATTAAAGACAGGGGAATAATTACCTGACTAAATGTCATAGCCGAAAAATTCATAAGCAGATCTTCGAATCCATTATGCAGATAGAGAGGCGGATATTAAAAGTAGTTTCTCAGGAATGATTATGTAGAAAATAATGTATAATTTTGCGGCAAACAAAATGCTTGCTGTATTTTTGGCGTTTACTCACGTGGAATTTATGTATTATAATGAATAATAATCAATATGAATGTCTTATTAATCAACGGAAGTCCCCACAAAAGCGGATGTACCTTTACCGCCTTGTCTGAAATTGCGGAAGTATTGGAACAACAAGGAATTGAAACTCGGATTTTCCACATCGGAACGAAGGCTATCCGGGGCTGTATTGCCTGCGGGAAGTGCCGGGAAGCCGGATACTGCTCCGGCTCGGACGACCCTGTTAACGAATGTATCGACTTGATAAAGAAAGCGGATGGCATCGTGGTTGGTTCTCCGGTATATTATGCTTCGCCCAACGGTGCCTTGCTGGCGCTTTTGGACCGGGTGTTTTTCGCCGGCAGCGGCGCTTTTGCCTATAAACCCGCAGCGGCCATTGTCAGTTGCCGGCGTGGAGGGGCGGCTTCTGCCTTCGACGCCCTGAACAAATATTTTACCATATCGAGTATGCCGGTCGTGCCTTCGCAATAT
This sequence comes from Dysgonamonadaceae bacterium, assembly GCA_031255425.1. Taxonomy (GTDB): domain Bacteria; phylum Bacteroidota; class Bacteroidia; order Bacteroidales; family Azobacteroidaceae; genus Azobacteroides. The sequence goes on along the minus strand of JAIRSN010000041.1, from coordinate 16,356 downwards.
TGGAACGGGGTACACGGTCAGACACCGGAGGAAGTCCGGCAGGATTTGGAGGGCTTGCAAGTGATGCGGACATTGGGACGAAACATGGCATGGCTACTGAAATGTATAGCAGTTGCGAAAGAAACCGTGCCTTTCCCCGAAAAAGAACCGGTGCGGCAACGGACGAATTTTATCCGGTAAATTGCGAAACGGTTTACGTGTCCTTTGAACAAAACCGTGTTTACAACTGGATTCTTTAAATTGTTCGCGAACAAAACCGTGTTTACAACCGGATTCTTTCAATTGTTCGCGAACAAAACCGTGTTTGCAACCGGATTCTTTAAATTGTTCGTGAACAAAACCATGTTTGCAACTGAATTCTTTAAATTGTTCGTGAACAAAACCGTGTTTGCAACTGAATTCTTTAAATTGTTCGCGAACAAAACCGTGTTTACAACTGAATTCTTTAAATTGTTCGCGAACAAAAGCGTGTTTACAACTGGATTCTTTAAATTGTTCGTGAACAAAAGCATGTTTACAACTGAATTCAAGGTTTTGCCCCAGGGCAAAAGCTATTTTACAACTGGATTTAAGGTTTTGCCCCAGGGCAAAAGTTATTTTACAACTGAATTCAAGGTTTTGCTCCGGGGCAAAAGTTATTTTACAACTGGATTTAAGGTTTTGCCCCAGGGCAAAAGTTATTTTACAACCGAATTTAAATTTCCCTATTGCTTCATTAAAAAAAAATAAAAGAGGCTGCGCCTCTGCCCCGGGGCAAAACCTTGTTTTCAACTGAATTCCTGCCGCCGGAAACTCCCGAAAACAAAAAATAAGAAGTGTTTTTGGATAAAACCCCGCAAAAACAGCGGGAATCTTTTGAATAGAAAATAAAGGCGGGATTTTTCAGGACTAACACATTCAAACAGCGGTTATTTGAGACCGTTGCCCGGAATCCGGAAGCCTTGTCCCAGCCATCTTCCATCCGAAATGGGTGATAGTTCAAAAAGAAATTGTAAATTTGTGGAGTTTTAATATCTTATAAATTATGGCAGAAATTAGATGTATAGGTATTCTTACGTCGGGTGGCGATGCCCCCGGCATGAATGCTGCCATTCGTGCAGTAACCAGAGCCGCGATATACAACGGTTTAGAAGTAAAAGGCATTTTCAGAGGCTATCGCGGACTTCTTTCCAATGAAATTATTCCTTTCAAAACCAACAATGTGAGCAACATCATCCAGCAGGGAGGGACCATTCTGAAAACGGCGCGTTGCCTCGAATTCAGGGAACCCGAAGGACGGCAGATGGCGCACAAAACGATGCGAAGCGAAGGCATTGACGCCTTGGTTGTGATCGGCGGAGACGGGTCGCTTACCGGCGCCCGCATTTTCGCGCAGGAATATAACTTCCCGGTGGTGGGCTTGCCCGGAACAATCGACAACGACCTGTACGGTACGGATACGACAATCGGATACGACACGGCGTTGAATACAATTATGGATGCGGTCGATAAGATTCGCGACACCGCCACTTCGCACGAACGCCTGTTCTTTATCGAGGTGATGGGGCGCGACGCCGGCTTCCTCGCCCTGAACGGCGCGATTGCCTCCGGGGCGGAAGCCGCTATCATTCCGGAAATCTTTACGGAAGTAGACCAGTTGGAAGAACTGATCAAAAACGGGTTCCGGAAGACCAAAAACAGTAGCATCGTCCTGGTGGCGGAAAGCGAAATCACCGGCGGCGCCATGGGAATGGCAGAAAGGGTGAAGAAAGAATATCCGCAGTACGACGTCCGCGTCACCATTCTCGGGCACCTTCAGCGGGGAGGCTCTCCCACCGCCACCGACCGGATTCTCGCCAGCCGCATGGGCGCCGCCGCCATTGACGCCCTGATGGAAGACCAGCGCAATGTGATGATCGGCATCCAGAACGACAACATTGTGTATGTCCCCTTTTCCAAGGCGATCAAAAACGAGAAACCGATCAACCGCGATCTCCTGAATACCCTGAGAATATTGTCGATCTGAAAGAAAAAAAACGAGCAGAAAGGCAAAAGATGCATTTCACATTAGAATATACAGATCCGGGTTCCCGGGCACGGGCAGGCAGGATAGTCACAGACCACGGCGTTGTAGAGACGCCGGTCTTTATGCCGGTCGGAACGCAGGGGACGGTGAAAGCCGTGCATTTTACCGAACTGAAAGACGACATCCGTGCCACGATCATCCTCGGAAACACCTACCACCTCTACCTGCGTCCGGGAATTGAAATCCTGGAACAGGCAGGCGGCTTGCACCGGTTCAACGGCTGGGATCGCCCGATACTGACGGACAGCGGCGGTTTTCAGGTGTTCTCCCTCTCCGCCAACCGGAAGTTGACGGAAGAAGGCGCGGAGTTCCGTTCGCATATCGACGGCTCGAAGCATCTCTTTACCCCCGAAAAAGTAATCGACATTCAGCGGAGCATCGGCGCCGACATTATCATGGCGTTCGACGAATGTACGCCCGGAAATGCGGATTATAACTACGCCCGGCAGTCGCTCGACCGCACGGAGCGCTGGCTGGACCGGTGCTGGGAACGCTTCCGTCGCACGGAATGTAAATACGGATACACGCAGAGCCTGTTCCCGATTGTCCAGGGATGTGTTTATCCCGATCTGAGGCGGCGGGCGGCGGAAAACGCGGCGTCAAAAGGGGCGGACGGAAATGCAATCGGTGGACTGGCTGTCGGCGAGCCTGCCGAAAAGATGTATGAGATGATCGAGACCGTCAACGACATCCTTCCTTCCGGCCGTCCCCGCTACCTGATGGGCGTCGGTACGCCTGTCAACCTGCTGGAAGCCATCGAACGGGGCGTCGACATGTTCGATTGCATCATGCCGACACGGAACGGCAGAAACGGGCGGATATTCACGGAAAACGGCATAATCAATATGAGAAACAAAAAATGGGAAATCGACTTTTCGCCGCTGGAAGAAGGCGGCGCTTCGGCGGTGGACGCGCTCCACTCCAAAGCCTGCCTGCATCATTTGTTTAAAGCGAATGAGATACTGGCGCTGCAAATCGCCTCGATTCACAACCTCGCATTTTACATCCGGCTGGTCAACGAAGCCCGGCGGCAAATCGTGGCAGGCAATTTCTCCCGCTGGAAGTCGGAGCGGATCCCCCACCTTCAAAACAGATTGTAGAACAAAATGAAAGGACTAAGAAAAATAGACTGGTACATCATCCGGAAGTTTCTCGGAACCTATCTCTTTGCCATCCTGTTGATCATCGCCATATCGGTTATGTTTGATTTCAATGAGAAGCTGGATAAATTTATCCGGAACAATGCCCCGGCGGAAGCCATCCTTTTCGATTATTACCTCAACTTTATTCCTTATTTCATCAACCTGTTCAGTCCGCTGTTTGTTTTCATCGCCGTTATATTCTTCACTTCCAAGCTGGCCGACAATTCGGAGATTATTGCCATGCTTTCAAGCGGAATCAGTTTCAGGCGGCTGATGTTGCCTTATCTGATTTCCGCCGCGCTGATTGCCCTGATGACTTTTTTGCTGAACAGTTACGTCATCCCTCCCGCCAACGTCACGCGCATCGAGTTTCAGAACACCTACGTCCGCGACCGGCGGGTTACCTATTCCAGTCATATTCAGTTGGAAGTAGAGCCGGGAGTCATTGCCTATTTCGACCGGTTCGATATAAATACGAAGACCGGAAACCGGTTCTCCCTGGAACGGTTCGAAGACAAAAAACTTAAATCGCGCCTGACCGCCCAGCAAATTGTCTGGGATTCGGCCTACCATTGGACTGTCAAAGACTACATGATCCGCGATTTTATCGGCATGAAAGAAGAGGTAACCACGGGACAGTCGATCGACACCACCTTGACAATCATCCCGTCCGACTTTATGATTTCGGCTTACGACAGCGAACAAATGACCACTCCCGAACTGAAAGCCTACATCGACCGGCAAAAGAAACGGGGCATCGGAAACATTCAACTCTTCGAAATCGAATACCACCGGCGTTACGCGATGGCATTTGCCGCATTCATCCTGACGGTGATCGGCGCCTCCCTCTCCTCCCGGAAAATCAAAGGCGGTATGGGATTGAATATCGGCATGGGATTGCTGTTGAGCTTTTCGTACATACTGTTTATGCAGGTGACTTCCTCGTTTGCCGTCTCCGGACTGGTCAGCCCGATGATAGCCATCTGGATTCCGAATATCGTTTACGTGCTGATAGCCGCCGGGTTGTATCGCAAAGCGCCGAATTAAACAAATCAGGGGCAAATCAGGGAATAAACAGCTAATTCTTTTTAGGGAAAAATAAATTAAAAAATGAGGTGTAAATACAGGAATTAGCTTATCTTTGGCGAAAATTTCATGTTCCAAATAGATGAATACAAAGAAATCAAATTTGTTAACATTTCGTAAAAACACGGTGTATGCATATATTTCTGTATGTTTATGTTGTAAATTCACTATATTTGCAGAACATTTTTTTGTATAAAAAATAGAAATTACAATTAATATTAAAAATTTATCTAACTTAAAAAAAAGAACGCAATTTTTTATGGAAACAAAAAAGCAAACAGTAGAAAAAAGAGAAGGTAAAAAATCTCGTGGCGTTTCAGCCGGGCTCGTTATTTTAGTCGCTCTCATTTTATCAGAACTATTTTTTTATTTTATCTTAGGTGCTAATTCGAATTTTGAAGGAAATAATTCGGATAATCATCCCCACAATTTATTGGGTACCATGTTTAAAGGAGGTTTCGTAGTGCCTCTTATCTTAACATTGTTATTGACGGTTATAATATTAAGTGTAGAGCGTTATTTTGCTCTTGCCAAAGCAAAAGGAAAAGGAAACTTGATAGACTTCGTATACAATGTGAAATCTAACTTGAGAAAAGGAAATATTTCCGAAGCCGAAGGCCTTTGCGCCAAACAAAAAGGCTCAGTTGCCGCCATTGTCGATGCAGGGTTAAAGAAATACAAAGAAATGGAAACCCAAAATCTTCCGAAAGAAACAAAAATCGAAGAAATTAAAGCTGAAATTGAAGAAGCAACCGCGTTGCAGCTTCCGTCTATGCAGCAAAATCTTCCGATAGTTGCTACTATTTCCACGTTAGGAACGCTTATGGGATTGTTCGGTACCGTATTAGGTATGATCAAATCATTCCAGGCGTTGGGACAGGCAGGCGCCGTCGACTCCGTTGCGCTTTCCGTTGGTATTTCCGAAGCGCTTGTAAATACTGCTACGGGTATTGCAACCGGTGCTTTGGCAATTATCAGTTATTCTTTCTTTAGCGGTAAAATCGACAACATGACTTATGCTATTGATGAAATGGGTTTTGCTTTAACCCAAACTTATGCTGAAACACACAATGATTAATAAAGAAGTGAAGTGAATGTAGAAAGCTGTTTTCTTCATTTTCTTCATTTTTCTACTAATAAATTAATTTATTGATTGATTATGGCAAAAGTAAAAGTAAAAAAGCAAAGTACATTCATCGATATGACAGCGATGAGTGATGTGACTGTTCTTTTGCTTACTTTCTTTATGTTGACATCTACCTTTATTTCAAAAGAACCGGTGCAGGTAACCACTCCAAGTTCGGTTTCCGAAATCAAAGTACCGGAAGCCAATCTGATAACGATTCTGGTTGATAAACAAGGTAAACTTTTCTTGAGTTTGGATTACCAGCAAGATCAGGTGATAGAAACATTGAGAGCCGTAGGTAACGATTACGGTTATACATTTACTCCCAAGCAAGAGGAAAGTTTCAAAAAATTAAAATCATTCGGAGTCCCGATCGCATCTATGGCTGCTTTTTTGGATTTACCCATCGAAAAGCAAGATGCTTATCTGTCGGATGCGGGTAACCAAAGAGCAGGGATTCCTACCGATAGCGTTGAAGTGAAAGATGCTGTTGGAAATTCGATTTCAAAAGATAATGAATTTAAACGCTGGATAAGGTATGCAACGCAAATCAGGGACGACGCAAGAAGAGGAAACTCGGATCTTCCCGAATTGCAGCTTGCTATCAAAGCAGACAAGCAAACACATTATCCGGTTGTTAAAAAAGTAATGGATGATTTACGTTCTCCGGAATTGCGTAAGAACCGTTATCTCTTGATTACGAATTTAAAAACGGCTTCCAGCGATTGAAGTTAAATGTTTAATCTTACTTTAAACTGAAAAACAAATGTCAGAAGTACAAGTTAAAGAAAGTGGCGGAGGCGGAAAAAATAAACAGAAAAAACAGACGCTCCGTGTTGATTTCACCCCGATGGTGGATATGAACATGTTGTTGATTACCTTTTTCATGTTTTGTACAACACTGTTGAAGCCGCAAACGATGAATATTAATATGCCTTCCAACGACAAAGTGGAGAAAGACGAACAACAGGAAGTGAAAGCCTCAGGAGCAATCACTCTATTGTTGGCCGGAGACGATCAGCTTTACTATTACGAAGGCATGCCCAAAGACGAAAAAACGGGTGAAGATCATTACGATGATCCTAACTTTCTACAGGTTTCTACCTACGATCCCGACGGATTGAGGGAATACCTGATCAAAAGAAACGCGGGCACGTATGAACAAATCCAGGAACTGAAAGTACAATTGCAGAACCAGGAAATTCCGGATTCTATTTTCAGGCAAAAATCGAGAGAAATATACGATAAGGCAAAGGAAAATACGCGAGTTGCTCCTCCTACCGTGATGATCAAACCTACGGATTTTTCGACATACAAAAACTTGGTGGACGTGTTGGACGAAATGTTGATTTCAAACATTGGCGCTTACGCAGTGATAGATATAACTGATGGTGACCGGTATTTGCTGTTTAAGAAAACAGATGACAGTAAATATCTTACCCCGGAACAGTTGGCTCAAAGAAACAAATAAGTAACAAAAACGAAGATTATGGCTAAAGACATTGATTTAACTGCTCAAAAATGGTTAGACCTTGTATTTGAGGGTAAAAACAAACACTACGGCGCTTACGTGCTGCGTGAAGAATCCGGTAATCGTCATTTGAAAGCGTTGCTGATTGTTACCATTGCAGGTTTGGCATTGATATTCCTTCCGAAAGTAATCAGTTCGGTCATTCCGGAAGCTCCGGAAGTAACCCAGACGGAAGAAGTGAAAATGGTTGAGATCAACCAGGAAATTCCGGAGGAAGATCAAATCAAACAGATAGAAAACGTTCCCCCTCCTCCCCAATTGAAAGAAACCGTACAGTTCACTCCTCCGGTCATTAAAAGAGACGAAGAGGTGAAAAACGAGGTGGTCACTCAACAGGAATTGACGGATAATAAAGCAGATATTTCCGTTAAAACGGTGGAAGGGGTAAAAGACGGCGGAGTAGATATTGCGGATCTTCAGGACCACAAAGTAGTGGTTCAGGAAGAAAAAAAGCCGGAAATCTTCTCTCATGTGGAAGTCCCGCCTTCTTTTCCCGGTGGAGAAAAAGAGTTGATGAAGTGGCTGACGGAGAATATCAATTATCCGGTAATTGCCGCCGAACAGGGAATTCAGGGACGTGTTATTTTACGTTTCGTAGTTGGTCCTGACGGGACGGTAGGAAATGTGGATGTACTGCGCTCTTTGGATCCGAGTTGCGATAAGGAAGCCGTTCGCGTTGTGAAAAAGATGCCGAAATGGATTCCGGGAAAACAAAACGGTAATGCGGTTTACGTATATTACACGTTACCGGTATTGTTTAAATTACAAAGCTAAATGTTATATGAATACTGAAAATTCCGAAAAATTCAATGGTCAAAAATTAGGGTGGTTCATTTTCGAATCCGTAATGGCTGTTTTATATTTGGTTTTTGCTGTTATCTTCTTGTTCCCGTCGCTGTTTCGCGTTCAGATCGCCGGACAGTTTGAAGGAATAAGAGTAGCATTGGGCGTAATATTGGGAATTTACGGAATATTCAGAATATTCAGGGTAATAAAGAAAATACGTTGAATTGACGTCAATGTGCTGGTGAGGTAATCGCTCATCAGCACATTTGTTATTTCAATACATTGTTTGAAATGAGACAGGTAGTATATTTAAGTTTGTCGTTTGTTTTTCTTTTCGTTTCCTGTAAAAAGGAAGTGAAAGGCAAATGGGACGATACGCTTTATTCCGGCTTAATAAGAATTGCTTGTGATGAGAATTTCAAAGCGCTGATGGATGCCGAAATTAGAGTGTTTGAAGCGCACAATCCGGCAGCAACTGTTATTCCGATATATACCCATGAAACAGAAGCGATTCGCTTATTAACGGAAGATTCGGTGCGATTTGCATTAGTCACGCGCGACTTGAATCCGAAAGAACGGGCGCTTCTCAAAGAACATTCGATGAAAGCAAAAAGGTATTTGATTGCTTTCGATGGAATTGCTTTAATTATAAACACGGCAAATACCGATTCCGTAATCGGATTACCGGCTCTAAGGAAAATATTAACAGGAGAAATCACCGAATGGACTCAGCTCAATCCGAAGTCGTCGTTGGGAACGATCCGGGTGATATTCGACAACAAAGAGTCCGGGATTTTGCGTTATGTGGTCGATTCGATCACCGGAGCGAAAGCTCTTTCTCCCAATTTGTACGCACTGAACAACGATTTGGAAGTCATGGAAAAAGTGGCGCAATTACCGAATAGCATCGGCTTAATCGGCGTCAATGCGATAAGCGGTGAAACTCATTCGATCGACCGGAATCCGTTTCACCTGATGAGAATCAGCAAAGATGAACACGCCACGCTGAACAATAGCTATCTCCCTTATGCCGGAGATATAGCACAGGAAAATTATCCCTTGTGGAGACCGTTGTACGCGATACTGTCGGACCCGAAAAGCGGACTGTCTTCCGGACTCAGTATTTTTCTTGCGAATGAAATCGGACAAAAAATCATATTAAAATCGGGCTTGTTGCCCGTCACCGATCCGCAGAATATACCGGTGAATATAAAAGATGAATATCCAAAATAACAATATAATTTAAAAGGAAAAAATGAAAATAATAAAAGGAATATCAAGTTTGATAGTCGCTGTACTTCTCTCTGTTTCGGGAGTATGGGCAAACAGTAATGAAAGAGGAATTGATCTTTACAGGGCTGAATTATACAATGCAGCCAAACTTTTTTTCTTGGGTCAACAGAATCAACCGGTCCGGGAACAGGCGGAGAATTATTATTATCTCGGACAGATTTATTCTCAACTTCAACAAACGGATTCGGCGGCTTATTTTTATGAGAAAGCCATTCAAACCGATCCGGAATATCCTTTCGGCTACATCGGTGAAGGGAAAACGGCGTTGATGAAGGGCGAACTTAAAACAGCCGAATCGTTGTTTAAAAAGGCTACCGGTCTGGCGAAAAAAAATCCTTCCGTACAGACGACTATTGCCGAAGTTTACATCGATGCAAACCTGAAGCCGCAGGCGGAAGAAGCGTTGGATAAAGCGCGGAAAGTAAATAAAAAGTATCCGGGAATATATGTCGTGGAAGGTGATATGTTGATGAAAGAGGGCAAAACGGGAGAAGCGTGCGCCCGTTACGAGAATGCCATCGCTTTCGACAAAAATGATAAAATCGGCTATTTGAAATTGGCACGGGTATACAAGAATATCAATACGAACGAAGCGCTGAGGTATCTGGACGAACTGACGGCGATTGATCCGGAGTATATCCCGGCTTATGCCGAAATAGGAGACTTGTATGATATGAGCAGCATCGACGAGGCAAATGTCAACTACACAAAGGCTTTGGATGCGTATGAAAAATTCATTTCCATCCCCGGTGTTCCCTTGTTGCAGCACGAACGGTATGCCCGCTTGCTGTATTTCACCAATCAATATGAGAAATCGTTGCAACAAATAGATCTCTTGTTGAAGGAAAATCCGAACAATCAAGTGATGTACCGCCTGAAAGCATACAACAATTACAAATTGGGAAACAACGCAGTGGCGCTTGCCGGAATCGCGGAATTTCTCCAAAATAATCCGGAAGATAAACATATTTACCTGGATTATATCACTTATGGACGTATCTTATTGAAGGAAAATCAGCCGGAAAATGCTATCGATGTTTTCCTGAAAGCGGCCGCCTTGGAACCGGAAAAACCGGAAATCTACAAAGAATTGGCAAATACGTACGAGCTGACAAACAATTATCCCGAAGCAGTGAAACAATACGAGAAATATTTTACCATAGAAAAAACGCCGGTGGTGTTCGACTATTTCTACTATGGACAAGCCAATTATTCCGCTGCCTCCAAATATATTGACGCCGAGTATCTTGACGCTACTATTGATCCGGAACAGAAAGCAATGGATGATGACATTTTCAAGACTTATATTGAAAAAGGAAACGAAGCGTTTACCGAAGTAATCAACCGGTCGCCGGAGTCTTACATCGGTTATTTGTGGCGGGCGCGGCTCAATTCGTTCGTAGATGTTAAAGAACAGAAAGCGAAAGGCGCAGCCATGCAGGGCGCAGCGAAACCTTATTACGAAGAAACGCTGACTGTGATGCTTGCCGCCAACGAAGACGGAAAACGAAACAACGAAATCATAGAAGCCTACCGTTATCTGGCGTCTTATTATTTGCTGTTGGACGATAAAATCAATGCAGGCGACTACTTCAAAAAGATTTTGGAAGTAGAACCCGACAATGCTGTTGCAAAAGACGCGCTGAATCAGTTGAAAATAAAATACTAAAACAGGTCCGGCAAAGACAAAGGGCGAAAAGTGTCGCAAGAACACTTTTCGCCCTTTCTTTTTGGGCTTTTGTTTCCGTCCGGAGCGGTACCTTTTAGGAGAGGGAGTGTTCCGGAACGCTTTTTAATGCCTCCGGAACATCCTTTTTATTACGAAATGATACATTTGATTGTCTGATGCTTACCGTTCGATGAAGAAAGGCGGACAATATAAGCGCCCGGAGATACAGGAAGCGTCACATTCCGGTTGGCGTACTGCCGGCTGACTGCTTGTCCCACGAGATTAAATACTTCGATAAACGTAGATTCCGTAATCCCGTCTAAATGAATTGTGTTGCCTTCCGTCCACAACCGGAAAGGAGCAACCACAGGCATATTTGTCGTCACAGGCTTGTTATCGGGATCGGGGATGTAGTTTAAGCGTTTGTCCAACCACGCAATCCGGTTCTTGACGTATCTTTTCACAATATCCACTTCGCCCTGGTAACTTCCCGTATTGTGGTTAATCATGTGTACCCACTTATTGATAACGTCCCAACGCTTGAAATTCATTTTCTGAGACGCATCCAGCATCCCGGCATAATCGTCGATGACTCCCAACAGCTTCTCTTCCGTAATATATTCCCAATCGCGATAGTCGGAATATGTTTTCCGTATTTCTTCGTAAAGCGCCTGATCGGATAAAAGGCGGTTGACCAGATTAGACACTCCGTTGGCGCCGCTTCCTCCGGACCTGTACAGCCAGTCGGTTCGGCTCGATGAATTGACCGGATACGTTCTCGTGTCGTTATCGAATGCCAAATCGAAATCCCAGACCGGACCGAAATAAAACTTCTCGTCACCTCGTTGTTTGTACATATATACACTCCAGTAGGTATCGGTATTTCCACTCCATTCGCCGACTAAAAAATGACGTACAAACGTTTGTGTATCCATATACATCCGGAAACCGGTTTCCGGATCTTTGTAATTGGAGGAATGAATGGCCGTTTCCCATTTGTTGAAATGCGACTGGATATAATCAAATTGCTGGGGAACAATGTCTTCGTCGTCCGGCGATTTGATTGTGACAGGGATTCCCCGTCCGGAGTTGAACCACTTCTTTTCCGTATCGGCATAAGCGTCAATCTCAATAAGATAGCCGCCGGTAAGGTTCTCGCCCGAAGTGTCGGTCGTTTTCATTTCCTTAACGTCCACCCTGTTTTTCCGCACGTCTATATGGTCGCAAAGCTGGTAACAGCCTTTGTATTCGCCGTTCAGGTAGAGGTTGACCGGTTGTCCGGCCGGCGTATACGGCATTTCTATCCGTTGGGCAAAATCAAAAGCCAGCAAATTGCGCATCAACGTTTTATCTCCATGATTGCTGATCAGGGTCCAGTTACGCCCTTCCGCCGGATTTCCCAATACCCTTGCCTTTTTAGCCAGCTTGATCCGGTAGGGTTTTTTCTCGAATCCCCAACTGGCATTTCCCCGTCCGCGAATCTCCAGACTGTCGGTAAAAACGTCCGTTCCATCTTTGGAGATAAAAGTAACGATTCCTTTTACATACGTCGTTTTAGAGGTAATGTCTTTGTTTTGAGTAGTATGAATAATTACATCGGGGATGTTTGTGATTTGGGTCAACCGGCTGTTGTCGCCCTCGCCCGGGTATCCGTAAAATTCCAGTTCGGCAATGTTGCACCTTACATCGTTCGGCCCAATGTACCGGATGTATCGGAAACCGCGGGAATTTACGACTGTTTGTTCGGTCATCCGGTCCTCGTCCGGTCTTTGAGTAATCACATGCAACAAAACGGCATCCCCGAAATCGGGATGATTGGCTCCTTCAAAAACCCCCAACTCCAACCGTTGCGGCCAACCCTTGCGCGGACAATAAGCAATCTGAGTGATAATGTATTTTTCACCCAAATCCAACCCGACCCAGGCATTCGACCGGTCGTATGAAGCAAAAAAGGTATTCAAATCGCCGTCGAAGGCGTTGCTTTTGACATTAACTGTTGTTGACCGACTGTTATTGTCGTCATAATCAACACTGTAAACACTCCCAATGATGTTCTCCGGATTAATTTTGGATGCTGTTTGTCCAACAGCGGAAAAGTTTAACAAAATACCGGAAATAAAAGTAAAAATAATAACTGAAAAAGTCTTTTTCATCGTATTTATAATATTTGTTTGTGCAAAGGTAGTATTCAAATGCATATTATCCAAAATAAACAGGCAAAGATTCGGGTATCCGGTGTGGCTTTGCGGAGATAAGCCGCTGTTTTCTCCGCATTTTTTGCGTAAAATAATAGGTTGTTCTCCGCAAAAGTTGCATCTTTGCAGGCAAAGTTTATCCGCTGAATTATACAAGCTGTTATGGAATTTAAGCTCATATCCGATTATCGTCCGACCGGCGACCAGCCGCAAGCCATCCGGGAACTGGTGGAAGGCGTGAAACAAGATGTCCCCTATCAAACCTTGCTGGGTGTAACCGGATCGGGAAAAACATTTACGATTGCCAATGTTGTTCAGCAGTTGAATGTGCCGATGCTGGTTTTGAGCCACAACAAGACGCTTGCGGCTCAACTGTTTAATGAATTTAAAACCTTCTTTCCCCACAATGCGGTCGAATATTTCGTATCCTATTACGATTATTATCAACCGGAAGCCTACCTTCCGGCTTCCAACACGTACATCGAAAAGGACTTGTCTATCAACGACGAAATCGAACGCTTGCGGTTGTCGGCGCTCTCTACCCTGCTGTCGGGGCGGAGAGATGTCATCATTGTTTCGTCTGTTTCCTGCCTGTACGGTATCGGCAACCCGGATGATTACCGGCAAAGCGTGGTCCGGATCAGGGTGGGGATGAATTTTCCCCGGAATGTGTTTCTGCGGGAATTGGTTGCCGGTTTGTATTCCCGCAACCAGGTCGAATTTACACGGGGACGTTTCCGGGTGAAGGGCGACACGGTCGATGTTTTTCTGGCGTATAACAATATTGCGCTGCGAACGATTTTCTGGGGCGACGAAATTGAAGAAATATACACGTTCGATCCGTTGGACGGGCGTCCGCTGGAGCATTTCGACCAGTATGATATTTATCCTGCCAACCTGTTTGTCACCACGCAGGAACGGATCAACTGCGCCCTGCAGGAAATCGGGCTGGATTTGGGCGAACGGGTCCGGTTTTTCACCGACATCGGGAAGATTCAGGAAGCGAAGCGCTTACAGGAGCGGGTCGGTTTCGATATAGAAATGATACGGGAACTGGGTTATTGTTCCGGAATAGAGAATTATTCGCGGTATTTCGACGGGCGCCCGTCCGGAAGCCGCCCGTTCTGCCTGATTGATTATTTTCCGAAAGATTTCTTAACCGTCATTGACGAAAGCCACGTGACGGTTTCCCAGATCCGGGCGATGTATGGGGGCGATCGTTCCCGGAAGCTGAATCTGGTGGAGTACGGCTTTCGTTTGCCTGCCGCAATCGACAACCGTCCGCTGACTTTCGACGAATTCGAATCAATTACCCCCCGCAAAATATTTGTCAGCGCGACTCCCACCGATTTTGAATTGCAGATGTGTGAAGGAGTTGTGACCGAACAGGTTGTTCGTCCCACGGGATTGCTGGACCCGGTCATTGACGTCCGGCCGAGCATCAACCAGATTGACGATCTGATGGAGGAAATTCAACAGCGAATCGAAAAAGGCGAACGCACCTTGGTAACCACCCTGACCAAACGCATGGCGGAAGAATTGAATGCCTATTTTATCAAATGGGGGATTCAAACCGCTTATATTCACTCGGATGTGGAAACGCTTGAGCGGATAGATATTATGGACAAACTTCGCCAGGGCATATTCGATGTTTTGATCGGCGTTAACCTTTTGCGGGAGGGACTGGACTTGCCGGAAGTATCTCTGGTTGCCATACTGGATGCGGACAAAGAAGGATTTCTGCGTTCTCACCGCTCGTTGACGCAAACGGCCGGCCGTGCCGCCCGGAATATCAACGGGAAAGTTATTTTTTATGCCGATAAAATCACGGAAAGCATGCAAAAAACAATCGACGAAACCAACCGGCGAAGAGAAAAACAGTTGCTTTACAACGAACAAAACCAAATCACTCCGCAGCAAATCCGGAAAGCAACGCAATCGGCACTGATTCAACATCCTGCAAGTGCGGAACCCAAAGCCTATGTCGAAGCGGAAGCGTCTTTTGATGTTGCCGCCGACCCGGTAGTGAAGACGATGAATCCCATGCAGTTGCAACAGACGATTGATAAAACCCGAAAAATGATGATGGATGCTGCCCGGAATCTCGAATTTCTGGAAGCGGCACAATACCGCGACGAGTTGGTGCGATTGGAAGAGCTGGCGAAATCCCTGTAATGGCGGAGGAAACGGCGGGCAATCACAAAAAAACGGCAGCCTTGCCGAACACGTTTTCAAAACTGTTCCGTACCACTTCCGCCGGAATCCGCGCGTCGAGCGGAAAAGGCCACTGATGCGTATATGCATACGGAAAGTCTATTTCTTCCACGATTTTATCCGAATATTTCCCGATTGCCGCCACCAGTCCTTTGGTCGGAATCACCGTATCCGCTTTCAACGAAATCGCCCGGATGCGGCTGCATGCCTGTTGGAAAAACTTTTCCCGGTAATCGGTCAACACGTCGGGGCGGATCATCGCCTTGAACGCTTTTTTAATATTTTCGGCAACGTTTAAATGTAGCGCCGGGGTATTTTTAATAAAATCGTGGAGATAATACCGGTGAATATCGTCGTTGGCGGCGCTGTCCATAATATCGCGGGCGCTGGCATTCATGTCGCTGAATATCGATCCGCCGCAAAACATAAACAGCCGGCTGTTTGTAAACAACTTATCCGGGTTTGCCAGCAGCAGGATTTCCGAAAGCAACGCCCCGATCGAATAGCTGAACAAATGAATCGAAGTATCTTCCTTAAACAGCGGATGTTTTCCGGTTTTTATATCTTTCACCAACTGTTGAATGTTGCATATCGTTTCCAGCCCGGAGGTGTAAAACCGAATCGGCTCCTGCGATAACCGGCTGCTTAGCGCGACATTGACATAGGTGGAGTTTTTCAATCCCGGAAGTTCTTTCATCCGTTTTTCGACCCAGGGACGTATCAAACGGGGAGTGACCCACAGCAAAGGGGTCCGGTTCATGTGGAAAGCGATGGGAAACAGGATGACGGGCTTGCCGGTTTTGTTCGCCAGGTATTCTGCCCAGATCAGGTATTTTTTCCACGAACGTTCGTTCAAACCGTGCAGCAACAAAATCGCTTTATCTGTTTTGCATTTGCCGGAGGGCGTGAAAACGGAATAACTGAAGGATTTGTTTTCGTTTATAAAATCATCTTTGTTGTCCCCAAATTCGTCGGGAAGCAGGTTTTCCTGAATGGTTTTTATTTCATTTGCCTGATAGGATGATTCGAATTGGAAAGGCAAAACTTCTAACCGGGAGTCTTCTAACCGTATTTTTTTTCCCGAAGAGAATAGGTTTTCCAACTGTTTCGTACGAAGCAAAATATTCATATTTGTTTTTTTCTGCAAAAAAAAGACAAAATAAAGTGGCTTCAAAATGAATGGTTTTTTGGACGCCGGAAAGGGACAAAGTGTCTAATAAAGGGACGAAAAATCAATATGCGGGGCGGG
>JAIRSN010000219.1 GCA_031255425.1 Dysgonamonadaceae bacterium | reverse complement strand
TTCCGTCGGTCGCATGCAGCAGCGCGGTCGCCCTCGAATGGGACGAGGCGTTCAAGAATATGATCGACCCGTCGGGAAGGGCGGTGAAATCCGTGCATAAAGAGGCGTATTGAACCCTGTACAGGGAAGGGGATGCAGGGCAAATGCGTTTAATCTGGGGTAATTCAATTTGCTTTTCTGTTTTCGGGAGTCCCCGGGAAGCGAAAATCTATTAATTTATTGCTTTCGGGGTCACCTGATAGTAAAAGCGATTGCGGCGGCGCGGTCGCTTTTATTTTTTTGGGAGGCAGTGGATGCCGGATTTTGCACACCTGGAAATTTTGAGGCGATCAAAAAAATATTAACTTTGTAAAACCTAATCAAGAATAATGTAACCTCAAATGAAAACCATTTTCTTTTCAACGTTTTTTTACAGCCTGTTTAGTCTAACCCTGTTTGCCGGAACGTCTGCCTTTCCGGAGAAAGCGCCGGCCGATTCGTTAGCCCGGCTGATCGACAAGCATTATTTCCTGCGAAAAGACCTGTCGCACCGGTGGGTCGGGGAATTGTACCGGATTGCCGGCCGGCATCCCGAAGATCCGTTTATCCGGGCGAAAGCGATACTCTACGAAACTTCCGTCGTCTATGCGCAGGGCGAACACGACCGGACGCTCACCGTCCGGATCGACTCCCTGCTCGCGCTGGAGCCGAAAAACCCGCTCTCCGAAGTGATGTTGCTTTATTCCAATGTGCTCGCTCATACAGGGGAAGGGAACTATCCGGAGGCGTTTCAGTACGCAGTCCGGATGCTCGAAAAGTCCGGGACTATCGACGACCGGCAGCTATTGTTCAAGCTGTTCAACCTGATGGGAACGCTTTATTCGTATATCAAAAACTACAACCGGGCGGAGGCGTACTACGAACAGGCTGCCGCTTATATCTCGCCGGAAGAAACCGAATACAGCCAGTTGCTCAACAACCGCTACCGCATCGCCTTCCTCCGGGGGGAGATTCAGGAGGCGACCCGGTCGTTCGAACAGATGATTCCCGCCCTGGAAGCCAAGCGCGATACGGCGGCGCTTATCTCCTTTCATTTAAACTTAGGCGCCTGTTACTCCGAAAACCGGGAGACGGGCAAGGCTTTCCAATCCTTCCAAACCGCCCTGGAACTGGTCAATACTACCGACAACGATAAATTCAAAACGGCGATCTACCAGAACCTGGGCAATTACTACTACTTGGTGAAGGAGTACGGAAAATCCTCCCAATACCTGTTGAAAGCCAAAGAGCTGGCGCACAAAAACAACAACCCGGAACAACTGTCGTATATCCTGCACAGCTTCGCCACGGTGTTCGGCGCGCAAAACAAAATCGACAGCGCGTATTTCTACCTGAAAGCATACGAAACGCTGAACAACCGCCTGAACGACCGCGCCAGGATCACGGAAGTCTATCAATCCTATGTGTCGGTGCTGATCGAATCGTCGGAAAACAAGCTGAAAATAACCGAAAACGAGCTGGCGTTGCGGAAGAAACAGTATGCCCTTGCGATTCTTTCCGCCGTAGCCATCATTGCGACCATCGTCTTTCTGCTGATTCTTTTATTCCAGAAAAAACGCAGCGCACAGCAAAAGACCCGCCTGAGGGAAATCGAAAACAAAGACCTTTCCATGCGCCTGCAATACCAGAACGAACTCCGCAAACTGCAAAATGAAAAGCTGGAAGACCAGCTCCGGGAAATCAATTCCTATTCCCTGCTGCTGCTGAACAAGAACCACCTGTTGCAGCAAATCCTGGATACAACGGCGCAATACGGCGGCGAAAAAGAACAGGCGGGCGATATTTTCCGGAAAATAAAAACGATGGTCAAGAACAATCAGCACACCGAAAAAGAATGGGACGACTTTATCCTCCACTTCGAGAAAGTCCACCCCCGGTTTTTCGAGAAGTTGCTGGCGAAATATCCCCACCTGACGAAAAACGACCTGAAGTTGTGCGCCTATATCCGCATCGGAATGTCGATGAAACAGATTGCGCAAATGCTGAACATCTTTCCCGATTCGGTGAAAACCAACCGCTACCGGCTGCGGAAGAAATTCGATCTGCCGGAAGACGAAAACCTGGACGATTTTATCCGGCTCGCCTGAAAACCGGCAGTAGAAATAAGGTGTACAAATACAATAAAGCCCTTTTCTTCCCTGTGTAAATTAACCGGTTGATACCAATTCCGTTAATCCGGACTTCGCGTCCCCGCCGCCGTTGCCGCCGCCGCCGGCCGGAAAAACATTTGTGAAAAATGACTAACGATTCTCCTATTTTTGTGAAACAATTTTAAACTTGTTTGATTATGAAGCGTATCGTTTTTACTATTATTTTTACCGGTTTTATGCTGATGCACGGCGCCTCTGCGCAGCAAAGAAGCATAACCGTTGGTGACGGTCCGGGTGCAGCCCGGTCGAATGTGGCGAATAGTCCTGTCGCAAGTGTACAGGAGAGTTTTGAAGGTAATTTCCCGCCGGACGGTTGGGCAAACAGGGGATGGGAACGGGTCGAGGCACTCAGCGCTCCCTCGCCCTACAACGTGGCTCCGCAAGACGGAAGGTATATGTTGCGATACGATTGCGAACTGATCCCCGACCAAAAAGTATGGCTGACAACTCCCTGCTTTCTGACCGGCGGCGAAAACAAAGGATTCTATTTCTGGTTTTACCGCGACAGCTATTACCCCGGACTGGATGAAAAAATCAATATCTACCTGAGCGAAACCGGCGATATTACCGGGTTGTCGCCGGTGACAACCATCCACCGGTCGATCGAATTTTCGCCGGTAGTTGCCGCCCGGGGCTGGTATGAATACCGGATCCTGCTTCCCTGCGCCGGCATGACGTCGGCTTACGTGGTGGTCGAAGCGGAAGGCAACGGCTCCGAATGGGGCGGCGCTATTTTTATCGACAACCTTTCGATCCGGAACGTCTGCATGCCGCCCGAAAACGTGACGGCTGCCCTGTATCAGGGAACGTCGTTCTACAACAATGTGGCGGTCACGTGGACCATGCCGCAGGGCAACAGCCAGGCTTTTGCCGGCTTCAACCTCTACCGGAACGGATCGCTGCTGGCGGGCAACCTGAACGCGCTTGCCTATAACGATGTGAATCTCGGAAACGGGACCTATACCTACGCCCTCGAAGCGGTCTACACGAACGATTGCGGCGTTTCCGAACGGGTACAGTTGCCCGAAGTCACGGTGACGGGGCTGTGCGCCGGCACCTGGAATCCCGAAAACCTTGCCGGAACGATTCAGGCAAAGGAATGGTACAACGTCGGACTGACCTGGGACGACCTCACCGAGGAAAAGCTTTCCTACACCGTCGATGCGGTCGACGGAGCGACGGGCGGCGTTGCGAACTTCGCTATTGCCGTGCGCTTCACGCCGGACGACCTGTCGAAATACAACGGCTTGCCGCTGACGAAAATCGCCATCGTGCCGAACGACGGTACGGTGGATTATATCCTGGGTGTCTGGCAGGGAGGCAGCGGGCTGAATCCCGGCACGGAAGTCCTCCGGCAGACGGTGAGCGCGAGCAGCCTGAACATCGGACGGTCGTGGAACGAGGTGGAACTGACGACGCCCGTTGTCGTCGACGCTTCGCAGGAACTCTGGATCAGCCTGTCGTTCAACAATGCGGCGACGGCTTATCCCGCGGCTTTCGACGCCGGACCCATTGCGAAGGAAGGATACAGCAACCTGATCTACTTCAACGGCGCGTGGACGACGCTGTTCCAGTTAAATGCGGAAGCCGGCTTCAACTGGTCGCTCCGCGGCATTGTGAAAATGTATTCCGGCGCCGAAAACGTGACCGGTTTCAACCTCTACCGGAACCAGGCGCTGGTCAACACCGGCGGACTGATTGCTGAGCCTGCCTTCCTCGACCTGGTTCCGGGCGGCGGACGGTACTCCTACGAGGTGTCGGCGGTGTACGACAATTTCTGCGAATCCGGGAAAAGCGATCCGTTCGAGGTGGAGGTGCCCGCCAGCCCCTGCGACAATCCGTGGAACACGCCGGTTTTCGAAGGCTTCGAATCCGACCGCTTCCCCGCCTGGTGCTGGAGCAACACGGGACGCGACGAAAGCCGCTTGTGGGAACGGGTGAAAAGCTCGAACAATCCGACCTGTACGGCGCATACGGGCGACGGCATGTTGCGCTACAACTGCTACCTGTATATGGAAAACTCTTCCACCCTGCTGACCTCGCCGGCGATTGCTACGCCCAACGACGAATACATGCTTTCGTTCTGGATGCACCGCGACAGCGAAGAAAGCTGGACGGCGTACTATGCCGACCGGGTAAATGTTTACCTGAGCGAAACGGGCGACATCACGTCGCTGACGCCGGTCTTTACCATGCACCGGAGCCGGGAACTGGATCCGGTGGTCGCCACGGACGGCTGGTATGAATACCGCGTTCCGTTGAACACAACCTCGCTGGACGAGGTGCGTATCGTCTTTGAAGCAGTCAGCATGTGGGGCGCCAATCTTTACCTGGACGACATCACGGTCTACGATCCGCTGTCGTGCGTGGAGGTGAGCAACCTTACGGCGGAGCAACCGCTGGAAGGCAACGTGGTGTTGTCGTGGGAGGCGCCGGTCGCCGAACAGATTGCCGGATACCGGATCGAACGGGACGGACAGGTGATTGTGGCGAGCCAGACGGAAACGACCTTTTCCGAAAAACTGCCCCCGGTGCGCTACAATTATTGCGTGACAACTCTATATAATAAGGTGGGTTGCTCGGAATCGGCGCCCGTGTGTATCGAGGTGGAGGTGATCCGGCAATGCGATCCGGTGGCCAACGTCCGCGCCACGCAAACGGCGCAGGATGCCATCCGGATTGATTGGGATGCGCCTCTTGCGGCTTTGCAACGCGGCTATTCGGTTTTCCGGAACGAGGTGCTGATCGGAAGCACGATGTACGATACGTTCTATCAGGACGAAAACCTGCCCGCCGGTTCCTACCGTTACAGCATTGTGGCGAATTACGTGGGGAAAGACTGTACGGCGTCCGAACCCCGCACGTCCAACCCGGTGCGCATCGAGCATTGCATTGCTGTAAATAATTTACGGGGAAATATTGTCGACCGCAAGATTGTGTTGGATTGGGATTTCACGGACGAACCGGAGTTTACGGAAGTCCTGTTTGCCGAAGGGTTTGAAAACGGTATTCCGTCCGGCTGGCTGAACCTCACCGACGACGATGATTTCGCGGTCTGGAATCACCAGGAAGGCGGCGGACAGACCGGCTCGTATGTCTATTCGCTGTCGTACGCCGATTTCGAGGTGATCCAGTTCCCGGTCGACCCGAACAACTGGCTGATAACGCCGCCCATTCATCTCTACGGAACGGAAACGCTGGAGTATTACATCTCTTCTTCCGTCATCAGTCCGCAGGAACATTATGGCGTGTACATCTCTACGACCGGCACCGGCTACGGCGACTTCTCGCTTTTGTTCGAGGAAACGTTGACGGCTGCCGACACCAACTGGCGGCTGCGGACAGTGGATCTGAGCGCTTACAGCGGCACGGTCCGCCTGGCTTTCCGGCACTTCGATTCCTACGCGCATTATACGTTGAAGTTGGATGAGGTAACGGTACGCAGCACGTGGGGTTATCCGGCGTTCGAGGTGCAACGCGACGGTCAGGTGCTGGCGACCGTGAAGGGCAGGTCGTATACGGATGCGACTGCGCAGACGGGTGTCGACTATATGTATTGCGTTGTTCCGGTTTATTCGTCCTGCTCGGTGGATCCGGCATGTATCCCGATGATTATGTCTTCCCTTGGGGATGTCCGGGCGAACCCCGTGACGGTCTTTCCGAATCCGGCAGCCGATAAGGTCTTTGTTTCGGGGGAAAATATGGAGCGGATCAGCATCTACCTGCTGACGGGTCAACTCATCGAACAGATTCCGGTGGATAAGGCAGATACGGTCGTCGAAGTCAGCCTGTCGGCATACAAGCAAGGGCTGTACCTGTTCAAGATCGAAACCGGCGACGGTCCGGCGATCCGGGAAGTGATAAAAAAGTAAGTAACTTCGTTTTGTAACGTTCAGCCGGGTCCTTCCCGATCGTTACCGGACAGTGCCTGACGATTCGTTTCATCTTAAAACCAGGGATGAAATAAGTTAAATCTCTGTCGTGTTTGCGTCAGGCAACTGTCTGTGGGAATGGTCCCGGCTGTTTTGGTTGCCCGCGGCTTCGCCCGGAACCAGACTTAGAGAGAAGACATTCGTTATGGAATGTCTTCTTTTTTGCTTGCGGACACGCAGTGTCTTTTATATTTTAAAGAGGTACGATGTATTTGCTTAGCTGCGCCGCCTCGAATCCTATGCCGGAGGGGCGGCAGCACAGTCCGGAGGGTAGCCGCTTTTACCTTCTATGTTGTAATCCAAATTTTTCGAGTATTATTTTTGAATCATTTTTTATTTTACCTTTGTATCAGGAAGTTGAAGATGAAGCAGGCGCTGCTGGGGAGCAACCTGTCAGCAATAAACTTCCTGCGTTACACTGTAACATATATTAGAGGATTACTTTCGAGTTATCCTCTTTTTTCATAATTGTTACAGGCATCGC
>JAIRSN010000206.1 GCA_031255425.1 Dysgonamonadaceae bacterium | reverse complement strand
GCCTAAACATATATCCGAACAAAGAGTGATCGAAACAATTGATTACCGCAAAGATGTGGACGGTTTTCATCCGGTAAACACCGGGCGGATGGCAATCGGTTTGCCGTGCTTTGTTTCCGCTACCCCCGCCGGCATCCTCGAATTACTGAAAAGGTACCAGATAGCCACCGCGGGCAAGCATTGCGTCGTTTTGGGCCGCAGCAACATTGTCGGGAAACCGGTT
Source organism: Dysgonamonadaceae bacterium (assembly GCA_031255425.1). Lineage (GTDB taxonomy): Bacteria > Bacteroidota > Bacteroidia > Bacteroidales > Azobacteroidaceae > Azobacteroides. The sequence goes on along the minus strand of JAIRSN010000206.1, from coordinate 7,526 downwards.
GCCACCTTGCTGATGCAGAAAGCATATCCGGGCGACTGTACGGTTACGGTTTGCCACAGCCGCACCCGCGATATTGAAAAATACTGCCAGGAAGCCGACATTATCGTTGCCGCCTTGGGCGTTCCCGGTTTTTTGAAAAAAGAGATGGTCAAGAAAGGCGCCGTTGTGATCGACGTCGGCACGACCCGGGTCGCATCCGGCAAAACCAAATCCGGATTCAAACTGAAAGGCGATGTGGAATTTGAAGACGTTGCCCCCCTCTGTTCATATATAACTCCTGTTCCCGGCGGCGTAGGCCCGATGACGATTGCCTCTTTGATGAAAAACACCTTATTAGCAGGGAAGAAGGAAATCTACTGACACGATGGCAAAACAATGGGTCCATCTGATGTTCATTGGTCTATTCGCTTGTTGTAAGACAGATGCTGTAAAAGCGGAAAAACTTACGCTCCTGTTTGCGGGGGATGCCATGCAGCATCAATCTCAAATCGACAACGCTTTCCGGGACGGGCGATACGATTACTCTTCCTGTTTCCAACACATCACCCACGAAATCTCCCAAGCCGACTTTGCCGTTGTGAATCTGGAAGTAACGCTGGGAGGCACGCCCTACAAAGGATACCCCCGGTTCAGCGCTCCGGACGAGTATGCCGGCGCATTGAAAGACGCCGGATTCGATTTGTTTCTCACCGCCAACAATCACATATTGGATCGCTTTTCAAAAGGGCTTCACCGCACGTTAAACGTATTGGATTCTTTGGAAATAAAACATACCGGCGTTTTCAGAAGTGCCGCAGAGCGGAAAGAAATCTATCCGCTGATGATCGAGAAAAAGAATATACGGATGGCGTTTCTCAATTATACGTACGGCACGAACGGTATCCATCCGGTTGCTCCCGATTATGTCAACTATATTGACACGAACCGGATTCGGGAAGACATCCAACGGGCAAAGGAGTTGAAAGCCGACTTTATCATTGCCAACATGCACTGGGGAGAGGAATACAAACTGATTCAGAATAAGGCACAGGAAAAAATCGCCCAACGGTTGATGGACCAAGGCGTAAATATTGTGATCGGTTCACATCCGCATGTCGTTCAGCCGTCGTTGGCGATGACGGATTCCACGGGTGCAATATCGGGCATCGTCGTTTATTCGTTGGGCAATTTCGTTTCGGCGATGGTTGCGCCCAACACAGACGGCGGACAGTTGATAAAAATCGTTTTAGACAAAAAAGACGGCAAACCGGTTATTGTGTCGTGCGGTTATCTGCTGATTTACACGGAAAAGAAGAGAATCGGCCTCCAAACAGATTTCTCAATCGTGCCGGTATTGTGGACGGATCCTCTTCCGGATAAAAAAACGTTCTTTCGCCCGCCGTTTATTCCATTGGATTCGGTTAATTACCGGAAAATGAAAAGATTTTCCGACGGAGCAAGAGCGATTCTCAATACCCGGAACAAAGGGATTCCCGAATTTCGGTTTACGGCACCTGAACAGGAGGAGCGTTTTTTAACAAAATTTCTTCCCTTAAAATTTGTTGAATAAGAACAAAATTGTATCTTTGCACCGCTAAAATATATGGTGGTCGTAGCTCAGTCGGTTAGAGCATCAGATTGTGGTTCTGAGGGTCGTGGGTTCGAGCCCCATCTTCCACCCCATATAAGAAAGAAGTTATCGGACCACACTTGGTCAATCCGGACAGAACAGATCATTCTTCCCTTCCTCTCAAAGACAATCTAAAAAGTTTTAATCCAGGTATTGAAAGATTCACTTGAAGCAATTCGTATCCCGCTCCGTTGAAAAAAATATTTGGAATCTATCTAAACAACAAAAGGAATACAAAAAAAATTCGGCTAATCAAAAAGGCTTATTAAAAGTAAATATACAAGAAGTCCTTCGAGAAAAAATGAAAAAGCCAATCGCTTCAATATTAATTCAAAATACTGAATGTCAACAGAATAAAAAAAATCCGGATGAAACCCGCATAAGTGATTGAAAAACAGGTAATAAATAAGATTTGTTAAAAAGCAAGTATTTATCCATTTTTTTATATGAAATTTTTTTTCAAATTTTGCAGTGGAGAAATACGGTTGTTCATCTTCAAAATATCACACAAAAAAAAATTATAGAAGGGAGTATCTCATGAAATCATACGTCAATTTGTGGAATCAATGTTTGGAAATCATTAAAGACAATGTAACGGACAGTGTTTATAATACATGGTTTACTCCTATTATTCCGATAAAATACGAAGGGAATGATTTTACCATCCAGGTTCCCAGCCAATTTTTCTACGAATACCTGGAAGAAAAATATGCCGATCTTATTTATCAGACACTTTCGAGGGTAATAAACAAAGGAATTATCCTGAATTACCGGATCATTGTCGATAATTCCAACCGGAACAACGGTCATACAACCTTGCAGAGCGAACATCCGGCGGCATGCGACGAAGACCGCCGAAAGGTGAAGGGACTGAATGAAGCGCCCGCCGATTTGGGCCAATCGGAACGGGATTGGAATCCGAACCTGAATAATCGTTTGTGCTTTCATAATTTCTTTGAGGGAAGCAGCAATAAACTCGCCCGCTCGATTGCGCTTAAAATTGCACAGGAACCCGGAAAGGATTTTAATCCGTGTTTTATCCACGGATGTTCGGGAGTGGGAAAAACGCACTTGTGCCACGCCATTGGGAATAAAATCAGAGAGCTGGACCCGCAAAAAAAGGTTCTCTATATTTCCGCCCACCTCTTTGAAGTGCAATTTACGGATGCGAGGAAGAAGAATACGCACAATGAGTTCGTGCATTTCTACCAGGGGGTGGATGTCCTGATTCTGGATGATATTCACGAACTGGCCGGAAAGGAAAAAACGCAACAGGCTTACTTCCATATTTTCAATCATCTTAAATTGATCGGAAAACAACTTATTCTAACCGCCGACAGACTTCCTATCGAAATACAGGGATTGGAAGAACGCCTGATCAGCCGGCTGAAATGGGGCTTGACGTTGGAACTCCAAAAACCGGACCTGGAATTGAGAAAGAAAATCCTGCAAAATAAAGTCAAACAGGACGGATTGAATATTTCCGAAGAAATTATTGACTATATCGCCGAAAATGTAACGGATCATGTGAGGGATTTGGAGGGAATCATCACTTCGCTGGTCGCTTATTCGCTGGTTTATAATCGCGAAGTAAGCCTGGAGCTTGCCAAAAGAGTCATGAGCAAAACCGTTAAGATGGAGAAAAAGCAAATTACGCTGGAAAAGATTCAAAATGTGGTGAGTTCTTATTTCAAAATCCATATCAACGAAATTCATTCCAAGTCGAGAAAAAGAGAAATCGTCCAGGCGCGGCAAGTGGCGATGTTCCTGTCGAAGAAATATACGGACTACTCCTATTCCCACATCGGAAACATTGTCGGGAAAAGAGATCACTCGACCGTGTTGCACGCTTGCCGGGCAATTCAGGACAATCTGGATGTAGACAAAGGCTTCCGCCTGACCATGAAAGATATTGAAGCGCTGCTCCAAAGCTGAATACGCCCGCGTCTCCACGGGATGACTCGCAAAGGCATCGCTCTTTACCGGATTCTCACCGGACGATCCGCTCAACCTTATCCTTCGTCTTCTATTAAAATATAAATTATGAATAACTTTAAATTTTGGAGTCCGACTGAATTTGTATTCGGAAAAAACTCGGTCAAAAATACGGCTCCGTTAATCAAAAAGTACGGCGGCACGAAAGTGCTGGTCCACTACGGTGGGCAATCGGCTATCAAAAGCGGCTTACTGGCCGAAGTGGAACGTTATCTTCAAAACGAATTTATCGAATACGTTAAGTTGGGAGGCGTTCAGCCGAATCCGGTAGACACGCTTGTCTACGAGGGAATCGAAATCTGCCGGAAAGAGTGTGTCAATTTCATCCTGGCTATCGGCGGAGGAAGCGTTATCGACTCGGCGAAAGCAATCGCGGCGGGTGTCCCTTACACCGGCGACTTCTGGAATTTCTTCGAAAGGACGGTGAGCATCAACCGGGCATTGCCGGTGGCTACCATCCTGACAATCCCGGCTGCGGGAAGCGAAGGATCGGACAGCATGGTCATCACAAAGACCAGGGGCGCGCTGAAAAGAGGTGCGGGCAGTCCGCTGATTCGTCCCGTGTTTGCCATCTTGGACCCGGTTTTGACGTTTACCCTTCCCGCCAACCAAACGGCTTACGGACTGGCGGATATGATGTCCCATGTGATGGAACGCTATTTCACCCAAACGACGGGAGTGGAAATTACCGACCGCCTGTGCGAAGCGACGTTGCTGACAATCATCAATGAAGGTCCGAAAGTGATCCGGGAACCGGAAAACTACGACGCCAGAGCCAATATCATGTGGGCGGGAACGGTGGCGCATACCGGTTTTTGCGGCGTGGGACGCGAGGAAGACTGGGCGACTCACGGCCTGGAACACGAATTGAGCGCGCTCTACGGGGTGGCGCACGGCGCCGGACTGGCGGTTTTGTTTCCGGCTTGGATGCAATATGTTTACCGGTTCGGGATAGACCGGTTTGTCCTGTTTGCTACCCGCGTGTGGAATATTGAACATTCCGGCGATAAGAAAGAAGTCGCCTTGAAAGGGATTCGGGCGTTGAAAGATTTCTTCTCCTCGATTGGTCTTCCTGTGAATTTCAAGCAATTGGGCGCAAAGGCATCCGATATTGACCGGTTGATCGAAACCTTGAAAATCAATTCCGGCGGCAAACTCGGCGCTTTTTATCCCCTGAATATGGAGGATGCCCGAAGGATTTACGAAATGGCTGCAATGGAATGAAAAACAACGATTGGAAAGACCGTTTGAACGTTGTGTATTCGACGAATCCGGATTTTAAGTACGAATCCGAACCGGACGACACGCCGGATACCCTCCCGAAAGAAAAGCAAGCTCTCAAAATCGCGCTCGATAAGCGGAACAGGGGCGGAAAGAAAGTAACCCTGGTTACGGGTTTCGTGGGAGCCGGCGGCGACTTGGATGCGCTGGGGAAACTCCTGAAAACCCGGTGCGGTGTCGGCGGAACGGCGAAGGACGGCGAAATTATTGTACAAGGCGATTTCAGAAATAAAATCCTCGAAATACTGCGGAAAGAGGGGTATGTCCTGTCGCGCCTGATCGGAATGTAACCGCCTCGTTTGCACGAAAAAAGAGGATGTGCCTTCCGCCGGCACATCCTCTTTCATTTTTCTGCTACGATGCTTTCAACGCAGCACTTCCGGCATTACGGCTTGCCGGTAATCGTAGTTTTGCCATGCGTCCAACAGCCGTCGTTGCGCATACAGTTCCTTGCCTGCGATAATCCCGGCAAGGCGCTGGCTTACGCTTTCGGACGATTCTTCGAGTAAACTCATCAGAAAATCCTTCTGGGCGGGATGTTCCTCTAAGCGGTAATCTTCTGTCCCCGCAAGTTCGGCTGCCAGGCGGACGGCGGTGTCGATGCCGCCCAGTTCATCCACTAAGCCCAATTCCAGTGCTTGTTTTCCGGTCCAGACGCGGCCTTGACCGATGGCGTCGATTTCGGCTGTTGTCTTCCCTCTGCCGTCGGCGCAACGACCGGTGAAGAGCGCGTATCCCCGTTCGATATAGGCTTGCATCATAGTGCTTTCGTCCCGGTTCAGCGGGCGTGCCGGCAATAATCCGATGCCAACCAGGGGTATCGACAGCACGTCACCGACAAAGTTGGAATGGCGGTTCGTCGAAACGCCGTCGTAAGAAGCGCCCATCTTTTTTGCCAACTGCGCCCCGTTGGGTATCAACCCGAAAATGCCGATTGAGCCGGTCAATGTGCTGGGTTCGGCGACAATCTTGTTGGCGCTGCACGAGATGTAATAGCCTCCCGACGCGGCGTAGTCGCCCATGGATACCACCACCGGTTTGACGGCTCGCAACTCCTTCACGGCGTGCCAGATCTGTTCGGAAGCGTAGGCGCTTCCCCCGGGAGAATTGACACGAAATACGACTGCCTTCACGGCTTTGTTGTCCTTCAACTTATTCAATTCCTTTACGTATTCTTTGGCTGTGATCTTTCCGTTGGTGTAAAATCCGGATAATTCGTCGGATATAATTTCGCCTTCGGCATACAGGACGGCTATCTTATCTTTTCCGACGGACGATTTGACGTCGAGAACGGATTTCATATCGCCTACGCCGGCGTATTTCACTTTCGCGCCGGCGGCTAATTCCAATTTTTCCCGGATGTATTTTTCAACTTCGTCGCCGTATTTCAGGCCGTCGATCAAGCCGTATTTTTCGACCACTTCGGGCGCTGCCAGCGTCAGGCATTCGTCCGCATAGCGATTTAATTGTTCGACCGGAATACCCCGGCTCTCGGAAATGCCTGCCAGCAGGTTGCTCCAGATATTATTCAGGAAAGAAGTGGTTTGTTCGCGGTTGGCGTTGCTCATTTTGTCCTGAATATAGGGTTCGACCGCCGATTTGTAGGTGCCTACTTTAAATACTTGCATTTCAATGCCCCATTTTTCAAGGATGTTCCGATTGAATTGGATGGACGTCGCCAATCCCCTGAAATCGAATATCCCCTGCGGATTCATAAAGACGGCGTCGGCAACCGAACTCGCATAATACGAGCGGTGGTCGAAATTTTCGCCGTAGGCAACGATAAATTTGCCGCTTTCTTTGAAGTCCGACAAGGCTTTACGAATCGGTTCCATGCTGGCATAGCCGGTTGCGGTGGTTCCCGCATTGAGGTAAATGCCTTTGATTTTCTCGTTCCCTTTTGCTTTTTCGATAGCCGACAGGATGTCGTTCAAACCGCAGGCTTTGACGGCAGACTTCCGCATCAGGAAGTCAAACGGATTGGGATTCTCCCGGTCGGTGATAGTGGTGTTTAAATCGATTTTGAGCACGCTGTTTTTTTGCAGGTTGTATGTCGTCGAACCGCCCAGCGAGGCGGCCATTCCGATAAAAAGAACAAACGAGAAAATAGATAAAACTACACTTGCGATGATGACTCCCAGCGCGGAAGCAAACATCATTTTGAAGAAACTTTTCATTGTTGTTTAACAGATAAATATTTAATTATTGAAATTTTAAAACGACGCAAGTTAAAGATATTTTTTTAAATAAAAAAGGATACGCATCAAATCTTGTCCGGGGGATAAAACCGCGCGTGCGCGTAATACAACATTTTGGCGGCGGCGGCGCAGCCGGACGTGCAGTGTCTTTTATATTTTTAAAGAGGTACGGTATATCGGCTTGACTACGGCGGCGCAGCCGCTTTTAATTTTCCGGTTTCCCGGAAAGCATGAATGTTAACGCCGGGACGTTTTCCGGTTTCCCGGAAAACGTGAATAGAACTCCGGGACACTTTCCGGTGTGACCGGAAAACGTAAATGAGACTCCGGGACGTTTTCCGGTGTGACCGGAAAGCGTAAATGAAACTCCGGGACGTTTTCCGGTGTGACCGGAAAGCGTAAATGAAACTCCGGGACGTTTTCCGGTGTGACCGGAAAGCGTA
>JAIRSN010000118.1 GCA_031255425.1 Dysgonamonadaceae bacterium | reverse complement strand
ATGCCGAGGGCAGTGGGTCATGTAATATTTACGGCACTGTCGGAAGTTCTTGGCGTATAGGCCCCGGCGCATTGGATGCCGGTTTCAGGTTTGGCAATGTAAACAAATTTGCCTTTGTGGTAGGTTATACATTTTTGTTTTAGTTCGTTGATCGTTTTCGGATGAACTGTTGCGAAAGATTAACCGACGTGGATGCGTATATAGAAATCTATAAGATAACAATGTATACCGGTTTAAAGAAAAAGCAAGGGTTGGAGTTTAGCGTCTTCCAACTTGGCAACTTGACGTTTAACTTGATGATATTGGAATTTGGAATGTCCCTTATCCCCGGATAAGCGTTATAAACTCTTCCCTTGTTTTTGCCTGATTGAACACCCCCGTAAAATCGGAAGTCGTTGTGATGGAGTTTTGCTTTTCCACGCCCCGCATTTGCATGCACATGTGTTGCGCTTCAATCACGACCATCACGCCCAGGGGTTTAAGGGTTTCCTGAATACAATTCTTGATTTGGGTAGTCATCCGTTCCTGAATTTGCAAACGCCTTGCATACACATCCACGATGCGGGGAATCTTACTCAAACCCGTCACCGCCTTATTGGGAATATATGCAATGTGCGCTTTCCCAAAAAAAGGCAACATGTGGTGTTCGCACATCGAAAAGAAGTCAATGTCTTTCACAATGACCATTTGTTTGTAGTCTTCGATGAAAACAGCGGAGGAAAGGATTTTGGCAGAGTCCTGCGTATATCCCCGTGTTAAAAACATCATCGATTTGGCAACACGTTCCGGCGTTTTCAGCAAGCCTTCCCGCGTGGGATCTTCGCCGAGCAGCTCCAATATCTTGCCGTAATGGAAGGCCAACTCGTCTTTCTTTTTCAATTCATCAGGCGTCCATTCCATCATTTCTACCGGTTTTCTACAGGGAATTTTATTTTATCGGCAACGATATACATCTCTTTTCCGAATTGCGGAAACCTTTTTTGGAGTTGCTGCTGAAAGATCACCGCTTCTTCCCGGTAAGCAAAATCACCGGCCAGCAGCCGCCAATTCGGAGCTTCGTAAATCAGGTAGGTCGACAGTTCGGGAAATATTTCTCTTATGGATGCTTGTTTGGAAGAGGCTTCCGAACGAGCCGTTTGGTGGTCGTTTCCCATAAACACCTGAATGCGGAAGCCGGCACGCTCGATGTAATCGTGATTTTCCGCCGCAATCAGCCGGCTGTTGGGCATGCCTACCAGAGCCGTAATAGCCGCGTCGGATTCAATGCGAATCACGCCGTCGGCAGGATTGGCATCCGACTTCAACTCTTCGACAATCGTCGCCTGCGCCCGGAGACAGCCGAATCCGGCAACAAGCAGAAGAAATGAAAAAACGATTTGTTTCATTGGAAGTAAACGGTTGGTGATGATTAAAACGCTTCTGCGATAGGCAGAAAAGTTTCTACTTTCAGGGAGGCGCCACCGATCAGGCCGCCGTCCACATCCGGATTGGAAAACAGTTCTTTGGCGTTACCGGCATTGGCGCTGCCGCCATAAAGGATAGACGTTTCGGCGGCTACGGCAGTTCCGTATTTACCGGCTACCGTTTGACGGATAAAGGCGTGCATTTCCTGCGCTTGAGCAGCAGTAGCCGTTTTGCCGGTTCCGATTGCCCATACCGGTTCGTAAGCTAAGACGATTTTCCCGAAATCTTCGGCAGAGAGGTCAAACAAACTTTCGGAGATTTGCTTGTTTACCACTTCGTTTTGTTTCCCGGCTTCCCGTTCTTCCAGCACTTCACCGATACAGAAAATCGGAATAAGTTGGTTATCCAATGCCAGCCTCACTTTTTCTTTCAGAATGGCGTTCGTTTCGCCGTAATAAGCCCTGCGTTCGGAATGCCCGATAATAACATATTGTGCGCCTGTGGAAGCAACCATGGCAGCGGAAACCTCGCCGGTATAAGCGCCGGACACTTTATCGGCACAATTCTGCGCACCCAATTTCACCTGGCTGTCCTTAACTGTTTCGTGAATAGCCGTCAGGTGAATAAACGGTGAACAAATAATGACATCGCAGTTAACGGTTTTTCCCGTCAATGCTGTTTTTAACTCTTTTGCCAAAGTCGCGCCTTCTTGCAGGGTTTTATTCATTTTCCAATTTCCTGCTACAATGTTTCTTCTCATTTTTGATTCTTATTTAGTTTAATTATTTTCTATCTCTTTCGGTATTCTTCCATTGGGCCACTTGTTGAGAACCGTTCCTTTCTTTATCAACAGCAGGCCCGGATTGGAACGGATGATTGTCTTCAGGGTTATATCGTCCATTGTACAGAACGGATATTCCGCGCCTGTATTTTCCTTCCACCGTTGTATTTCCGAAGGAATCGACGCCGTGAGGCAAATAAAGTTGTATCCGTGCTGTTTGGCATAATCATATATTTCGTTGATTTTGTCGATATGGGAATCGTTTGCTTTTTCCAGTTTATGTGCAATCAGGAGAAAGGTATAGTTTTCATCCGCCAGTATTTCATCCGTTATATCGTCGCCCTGTTCGGTGGTGATTACAAAGTCGTGAACGGGCGGCTCGTATCCCTTCTTTATCAACTTGGATTTAGAATCGACGAACGACCATCCGCTATCTTCTTTGGGATAATTATCAATAGTAAACGCTTGTTCTACGCCGTCTTTCGCATAAATAAAAGTTGTTTCATATACATCTGTTTCCGCTCCTTCGGGAATCTTCATTCCTTCGGAAATGTTATTTCCTATTTTATAAGGACGAAAATCCAG
>JAIRSN010000094.1 GCA_031255425.1 Dysgonamonadaceae bacterium | reverse complement strand
AGGATGAAAGTCGCACTTGTTTCGTTTAATCCCGTGTGGGAAAATAAAACTGCCAACCGGACAAAGGTGGCGGAACATCTCCAGGCGATCGCCTCTCGGGATTGCGATTGGGCCGTATTTCCCGAAATGACGCTTACCGGATTCACCATGAATGTCGGGGCTTGCGCGGAAGACTGGCCGGATGCGCCAAGCATTTGTTTTTTCCGGGATCAGGCGGTCTTGCACAAGGTTTATCTGTCGTTTGGCGTTATCCTGAAATGTGGAGACAGGGCCACCAACAACCTTGTCACCGTTTCCCCGCAGGGGGAAATCGTCGCCTCGTATGCCAAGATCCATCCTTTTTCACGTTCCGGAGAAGATGCGTATTACTGCGGGGGCGACCGGTTCGTGTGGGGCGAAATCGCCGGCGTGCGCACCGGGATGAGTGTTTGCTACGATTTGCGCTTCCCGGAAATGTTTCAGATCTTATCAAAAGAGTGCCGGGTGATTGTCAACATTGCCTGCTGGCCCGAAAAAAGAGTGGCCCACTGGACGGCATTGCTCCGGGCCAGAGCCATCGAAAACCAGGTGTTCTTTATCGGCGTCAACCGGACCGGCCGGGACGAAAACAACTTTAACTACTGTCCGTCAAGCAGGATCGTTTCGCCAAGAGGGGAGGTATTGCGTGGAGAAAAGGTGAACGGCGAAATCGCTGTTTTCGAGATAGATCCGAAGCAGGTGGACGATTACCGGAAGTCGTTTCCCGTGAAGAAAGACCGGAGGCCGGAACTGTATAAACCAATGCTTTAATCCGGATGCACAAACAGGGGGAGGATGTCCGCGACGACAAACGTGCTTCCGCCGACAAAGATAAAATCGTTTTTCGCCGCCGAACGCCTCGCCGCCTCGAACGCCTCGCCGACCGAAGGAAAAACAGCGCTTTTCAATCCGTATCGCTCCGCTTGCAACGCCAGCCGGTCTGCCGGCAACGCCCTGGGAATAGCGGCTTGTGTGAAATAGTATTCCGCGTCCGCGGGCAACAGCGCCAGTACGGAAGAAATGTCTTTGTCGCCGACCATTCCGAAAACAATATGCAGCCTGCCGTACTGTTCGGCTTGCAGTTGCCGCACAATGTATTGCATCCCTCCGGCATTGTGGGCGGTATCCAGCACTATTTTAGGATCGCGTCCCACCAATTGCCAGCGTCCCATCAGGCGGGTGTTTTCAGTCACCCGGCGAAACCCTTTGTACACGGCTTTCGGAGGAATTTCGAAGCGCTGTTTCTTCAAGACATCCACGGCGCACAGGACGGTCGCCGCATTTTTTTCCTGCGCATAACCGCCTAATTCATCAATCAGTTCGGGATATTCGTTCGATTCGATTTCCCAATAGCCCGAAGGAAGCAGCCGGGCGGAGAGGACCGGATTTTTTTCCTGTACAAATATGCATGAAGCGCCCGGAGCCGCTTGCCGGGCTTTGGAGAACACGGCTTTCACTTCGCCCTCGGCTTCCCCGATAACCACCGGAACGCCCGGTTTTATGATGCCTGCCTTCTCCTTTGCAATCGCCTCTAAGGTGTTTCCCAGCAAATCGGTATGGTCGAAACTGATGTTGGTGATGACGCTCAACGCCGGAGTAATCACATTCGTACAGTCCATGCGTCCGCCCAGACCGACTTCAATCACAGCCACATCCACTTCCTGTTCTGCGAAATAAGTGAAAGCCATTCCCGTCGTCAGTTCAAAAAAAGAAGGATGAAGGGATTCGAAAAACGACCGGTGCCGCGCGATAAAATCCACGACAAACGCCCGGCTTGCCGGCTCGCCGTTCACCCGGATCCGTTCGCGAAAGTCCAGCAGGTGAGGCGAGGTATAAAGCCCTGTCTTGTAACCGGCTTCCTGCAAGATGGAAGCCAACAGGTGCGAAGTAGACCCTTTTCCGTTCGTTCCGCCCACGTGAATGGTTTGGTAGCGCGTGTGCAGCCGCCCCAGATAAGCATCAATCCGGAACGTATTTTCCATTCCTTCTTTGTAGGCGCTGCTCCCTACTTTCTGAAACAGCGGGGCGGTGTTGTATAAATACGCGAGGGTTTGTTCGTAGCGGGAAAATTGCGGTTTATCCGGATTCCGTGTCATGGAACGTATCAGAAGAGGAGGAGACTTTCACCCAGATAAGAGACGATGATGTAGACAAACGCGGCGAGAAACGCACTGACCGGAATCGTCAACACCCAAGCCCAAAGCAGATTGACGGTGACGCCCCAGCGCACAGCCGACAGCCTTTTCACGGAGCCGACGCCCATAATCGCCCCCGTGATGGTATGCGTAGTACTTACCGGGATTTTCAGTATTTCGGTGATAAAGAGGGTGATTGCTCCGGCGGTTTCCGCGCACACGCCTTCCAGCGGGGTCACTTTGGTGATTTTGCTGCCCATTGTTTTCACGATGCGCCATCCGCCCATCATGGTACCCAGTCCGATAGCCGCAAAGCAAGTCAGCGGAATCCAGTCGGGCATGGTTTGTACCGATTCGATTTGTCCGACGGCGATCATGGCAGTGGCGATGATTCCCATTACTTTTTGGGAGTCGTTCAATCCGTGTCCCAGGCTGAACAAGCCGGAAGAAAGTAATTGCAGCCGCTTGAATATTTTATCGGCTTTCCGCGGATTCGTTTTTTTGAATATCCATAAAACGGCGATTGTCAGCAGGGCGGAAATAAACATCCCTATCAGCGGAGCCAGGAATATGAATGCAACGATTTTGAAGATTACGCCGAGGTGAATGGATTGAAATCCGGCGCCGCAGATGGCTGCACCGGCAAACCCGCCGATCAGCGTATGCGAAGAGGAGGAGGGGATGCCCAAGCGCCACGTGAGCAAGTTCCACGAGATGGCGGCGATTAGTCCGGAAAGAATAATCGGCAGGGTGATAAAATCTTCCAGCACCACTTTGGAAACCGTATTGGCAATTCCAAATTCCCCGATAATATATTTGGCGACAAAAAAAGCGATAAAATTAAAAGAGGCAGCCCACAATACCGCCTGAAAAGGCGACAATACCCGTGTCGTAACAATGGTGGCGATCGAATTGGCAGCGTCGTGAAAGCCGTTGATAAAGTCGAAAACGACGGCTAACAGAATAACAATGATAAGTAACGTCATGTCTTATGCGTATTTAACGAAAATAGTTTTTAAGACTTTCCCTGTACTGTTGATTTTGTTGGCGGTTTTTTCCAGTTCCTGCGTAATATCTTTCAGTTTAATTAATTCGGCCGTATTTTTTTCTTCCCTGAAAAGCTGCGTAATGCCTTTTTCGTAAACGCCGTCGGCCATTTCTTCCAGTTTTTTGATTTCCCGGTAATGTTTCCGGAAGGTGCCGTCGTTTTTCCGCAGGTTGTCCAATTCGTCCACTGCGCTTTTGATTTCCAAGGTTCCGGCTTGGATAATTCCGGCCAGATGAACCGTATGAGGCGGTAATTTATCGGGAGAGAACAGCAATATTTTTTGCGCTACCCGGTTGATGACGTCGATTACTTCTTCAATTTTGTCGGCAAGGACATTGATGTCTTCCCTGTCGAAAGGAGTGATAAAGGTGTTATTCAGTTCTTTCAGAATCCGTCCGGAAATTTTATCTCCTTTCACTTCTTCCGTTTTAATTGCTTTGCAAAGTTCGTTTCTTTGTTCCTTTTCCGAGGAAGCAAACAGGTCGTGCAACAGTCCCCCCGCCGCGACCATGACAGACGTCAGTTCTTTCAACAGCGGAATAAATTTAACATCTTTAGGCGTAAAGATATTCAGAATAGTATTGATTTTCATTTTGAGTATTCATTTAAAAAGAACATGGAGGATACGTTTTCTAAAACCATCCTCCATAATTTTTGTTTACAACAAGGCTCCATTTTATTTTTTTGAAGCATCAATTGATTTTTTGCGAAAGGCTTTTAACTCTTTCTCAATTGACAACGAGACTTTTCTGGCCCGCGTACCTGCCGCTTTGTTACCATTCTCTACAAATGCAGTTGCATCTTTAGAAAAAGATGCAAAAAGTTGATTCAAATTTTCTACTAAAACTTTCATAATCTTTATTAATTTAAAAAACTTGCACAAAGATAATTCTAAATTCATTTAAAACAAGCTATTTTTAAATTAATTTGAGCCGGATGTGTATAATTCGGTTGTTTTTTAAGTAAAATGAGTCGTTTATCCGGGTATCCGGAGCATCCGGCGG
>JAIRSN010000054.1 GCA_031255425.1 Dysgonamonadaceae bacterium | reverse complement strand
GGTGTGTCTGCTACGAATAGGGGGACTCCCAAAAATACAAAAGGGGCTGACTAAAAAGTCGGTATTTCCCCAAAACATCCTATCTACAGGCTCTGTGAGTAGGATGAAATTTGCTTTTTGAGACTTTTTAGTCAGCACCAAAAACCTCATTTCCACCTAATTTTAATAACAAAACAACCGCAGTAGGGACAAGCAGATATAATCTATATCCTAACCTCATTAAAATATAAAAAAGTACGGTGTATTTGCTACGCATAGGGACACTGCTTCCCAAAATATAAAAGCGGCTGCGCCGCCGGGAACTCCCGAAAGTAAGAATCAAGTTTAAAAGTAGCTTTCGGGAACTCCCGAAAGCAAGAATCAGGTTTAAAAGTAACTTTCGGGAACTCCCGAAAGCAAGAATCAAGTTTAAAAGTAGCTTTCGGGAACTCCCGAAAGCATGAATACAGTTGTAAAGTAACTTCCGGGAACTCCCGAAAGCATGAATACAGTTGTAAAATAACTTCCGGGAACTCCCGAAAGCATGAATTCAGTTGTAAAGTAACTTCCGGGAACTCCCGAAAGCATGAATACAGTTGTAAAATAACTTTCGGGAACTCCCGAAAGCATGAATTCAGTTGTAAAGTAACTTCCGGGAACTCCCGAAAGCATGAATCAAGTTTAAAAGTAGTTTTCGGGAACTCCCGGCGGCGCAGCCGCTTTTATATTTTAGGAAAGCATGGCATTCTGCTTGGCTATGGAGACAGTATCTCCCCAAAAAATAAACGAGGCGCTCCTAATACAGGGGCGCCTCGTTGTTCGTTGGATGATTGATTACTTATATTCATCCCAACTCTTGACCGGGATGTTTTTCATATTTATCTCACAAAAAGCATAAATAAAGGCAGACGCCAATCGCGAATTGGTAAACAGCGGAATGTTAAAATCAACGGCGCTCCGGCGGATTTTATATCCGTTGGACAACTCTCCTTCCGTTAGATTTTTAGGTATATTTACCACTAAATCAATTTTTTTCTCGCGAATCAGGCTCAACGCATTCGGAGTCCCCTGTTCGCTGGGCTGATAGACAAGCAAAGACGGGATGTTCTGATTGCTCAGGAAACGATGCGTTCCTTCGGTGGCGTATAGCGTGAATCCTTTTTCCTGCAACAAACGGCAAGCGTCCAGCAAGTCCACTTTCGAACGTGTCGTCCCGCTTGAAATTAAGATGTTTTTCCGGGGAATCTGCATCCCTACCGATAGCATGGATTTCAGAACCGCTTCATAATAAGCATCTCCGATACAGCCCACCTCCCCGGTCGACGCCATGTCGACTCCCAGCACCGGGTCGGCTTTTTGCAGGCGGGAAAAGGAAAACTGGGAGGCTTTAATTCCGACATAATCCAAATCAAATTCGTTTTTGCCCGGCTTTTCGACGTCTTCTCCCAACATGACGCGGGTGGCAAGTTCGATAAAATTCAACTTCAACACTTTGGATACGAACGGAAAACTCCGGGAAGCCCGCAGGTTACATTCGATGACTTTAATATCGTTATCCTTTGCCAGAAACTGGATGTTGAAGGGACCCGTAATACGCAGTGCCAGCGCAATCTCCCGTGCAATTCGCTTGATTCGGCGAACCGTTTCCACGTACAGTTTCTGCGGAGGGAACTGTATGGTGGCGTCGCCGGAGTGAACCCCTGCAAATTCAATATGTTCCGAAATGGCGTAAGTCACGATTTCTCCCCGGTTGGCAACGGCGTCAATTTCAATTTCCTTGGCGTTTTGTATAAATTCGCTCACCACCACCGGGTGTTTTTGGGAAATATTTGCCGCCAGCTTTAGGAAGGTCTTTAATTCGGTCGGATTGGAACAGACATTCATCGCAGCGCCCGAAAGCACGTACGAGGGACGAACCAGCACCGGAAAACCAACTTCCTCTACAAATTCGTCTATCCCGGACAACGACGTCAGTTCTTTCCAGCGGGGCTGGTCGATGCCCAGACGATCCAACATGGACGAAAACTTGTGCCGGTCTTCGGCGTTGTCGATACTGGAAGCGGCCGTACCCAAAATAGGAACGCCGGCTTTATCCAGCGAGAGCGCCAAATTGTTGGGAATTTGCCCCCCGGTAGACAGCACCACGCCGTGCGGATTCTCCAATTCGATAATATCCATAACCCTTTCGTAGGTCAATTCGTCGAAATACAGACGGTCGCACATATCGTAATCCGTTGAAACGGTTTCCGGATTGTAATTAATCATCACTCCCCGCCACCCGTGTTTCCGAATCGTTTCAAGCGCATTCACCGAACACCAGTCAAATTCTACGCTGCTTCCGATGCGATACGCCCCCGACCCCAGCACAATGACCGAACGACGGTCGCCTTTATAGTCCACGTCGATTTCCGTACCGTTGTAAGTCAGGTACAGGTAATTGGTTTGCGCCGGATATTCGGCAGCCAAAGTATCTATCTGCTTAACAACCGGAAGAATACCCGCTTTTTTGCGGTATTCCAGCAAAGCGGCTTTTTCAACGGTCGCCTTGTCGGAGTTTTTATAAATCAGCTTGCTGATCTGAAAATCGGAAAAGCCTTTCTGTTTGGCGGTTCGCAATAAATCTTCGGGAAGCGTTGCAACAGAGTCGTATTTTTCGATCTCTTTCGATGTTTGGTATATCAACTGCAATTTCTGGAGAAACCATAAATCAATCTTCGTCAATCCGTGAATTTGTTCGATAGAATAACCGGCTTCCAATGCCTGCGCAATAATGAAAATCCGTTTATCGGTAGGTTCTGCCAGCGCTTTGTCAATATCGTCCACTTCCAGATCTTTATTGGCAACAAACCCGTGCATCCCCTGGGCAATCATCCGCAAGCCTTTTTGAATAACTTCTTCAAAACTGCGGCCGATGGACATCACTTCGCCCACGCTTTTCATGCTCGAACCGATTTCTTGCGACACGCCGTGGAATTTACTTAAATCCCAGCGGGGTATTTTACAGACAATATAATCCAAGGCAGGTTCAAAAAAGGCGGGAGTGGTCTTTGTCACCGAGTTTTTCAGATCCTGCAATCCGTAACCCAAAGCAAGTTTCGCAGCAATAAATGCCAGCGGGTAGCCTGTCGCTTTGGATGCCAACGCCGAAGAACGGCTCAGGCGGGCATTCACTTCGATAACCCGGTAATCTTCCGAAGCCGGATCGAAGGCATATTGTACATTACATTCGCCGACAATCCCGATGTGACGGATGATGCGAATGGATAATTCCCTCAGTTTGTGGTATTCCTGATTCGTCAATGTCTGCGAAGGAGCCACCACGATGCTTTCGCCGGTATGAATCCCCAGCGGATCGAAGTTTTCCATGTTGCAAACCGTAATGCAGTTGTCGTATTTATCGCGAACCACTTCGTATTCGATTTCCTTCCAGCCCTTCAGCGATTTTTCGATCAATAATTGGTTGGAATAACTGAACGCTTTCTCCGCCAATACCTGCAACTCTTCGGCGTTATTGCAGAAGCCGCTGCCCAATCCGCCCAACGCATAAGCCGCCCGCACGATAATCGGATAACCCAAGTCGTCCGCAGCCTTATGTGCATCGGCAATCGACTCGACCGCAATGCTTTTTATCGATTTTACATCAATCTCGTCCAGTTTTTTCACAAACAGTTCGCGATCTTCCGTATCGATAATCGACTGAACAGGCGTTCCCAAGACTTGCACATTGTATTGTTCAAAAACACCGGACTGATACAGTTCAACGCCGCAATTCAAAGCGGTTTGTCCGCCGAAAGACAGCAAGATGCCGTCCGGCTTTTCTTTCTCAATCACTTTTTCGACAAAGAAAGGCGTTACGGGCAGGAAGTAGATTTTATCTGCCACGCCCTCGGAGGTTTGTACGGTGGCAATATTCGGATTGATTAAAACCGTTTGAATCCCTTCCTCTTTTAAGGCTTTTAATGCTTGTGAACCGGAATAGTCAAATTCGCCGGCTTCCCCGATTTTCAGGGCGCCCGAACCCAACAACAGGATTTTACCCGGACGTTTCAAGTCCTTATCCGCATCAACCGGTTCAAGCGGTGCCGGACGGAAAGCGTTCCCGTTCATCTCATGGATGAACATATCGAACAGAAACTCCGTATCGGTCGGGCCGGAAGCGGCTTCCGGGTGGAATTGCGCCGAAAACCACGGCTGTGTTTTGTGCCGGATACCTTCGTTCGAACCGTCGTTCATATTGGTGAACAATACCTCCCAGTCTTCGCCTAAATCATCCGTATTCACTGCATAGCCATGATTTTGCGAAGTGATGAAACATTTGGTTGAGTGCGCCATTCGAACCGGCTGGTTGTGGCTCCGGTGTCCGTATTTCAGTTTATAAGTTGTTGCTCCGCCGGCTTTTGCCAGCAACTGATTTCCCATGCAAATACCCATGATCGGTTTCCCCCGCTTCATGGCTTCCCGGATGTGATCTACCGTGACCCGGCAATGATCCGGATCGCCCGGTCCATTGGAAATAAACAGCCCGTCGTATTCCAAGGCATTGAAATCATAATCCCAAGGCACGCGGATAATGCGGACGTCTTTTTTCAACAGGCAGCGGACAATATTGTGTTTCACGCCGCAATCGACCAAGACAACGGTTTTGGATCCGTTTCCATATTCTATTATTTCTTTACAACTGACTTTAGCGACCAGATTTTCCAACGCCGGGTCAACGAACTCAATTTCATCCGGAGAATCAAAGATGAGTTTTCCCTTCATCGAACCTTCTTCCCGGATCAATTTGGTCAATGCACGGGTATCGATTCCGTAAATTCCGGGCACTTTATGTTCTTTCAGCCAATCGCCCAAACTTTTACAGGCGTTCCAGTGGCTGTATTCGTGGGAATATTCCGAGATAATCAACCCGCTGATCTGGATTTTCTCGGATTCGTAAAATTCCGATAAACCGTTGACTATGCGATCTTCCGGCACGCCGTAGTTGCCGACTAAAGGATACGTAACTGTAAGAATTTGTCCCGAATAGGAAGGGTCTGTAAGGCTTTCGGGGTAACCGACCATCGCAGTATTGAAAACGACTTCTCCTGCTGCCGGGGCTTCATATCCAAACGAATAGCCTTCAAAGATTTTGCCGTTTTCCAATACCAAAGCAATCTTTCTGTCCATATATTTCAAAAAGGATTTTTATTGGTCGCAAAGATACGAAAAAATCCTATTAAAGATAAAAAAGCGGCTACAAATTCATGTAACCGCTCCGGAGAGCCACTAACGAGACTCGAACTCGTGACCTACGCGTTACGAATGCGTTGCTCTACCAACTGAGCTATAGTGGCTTCTACTTATTTCAATAAATTTTTCAAAAAATCATCCAGCTCTTTATCCGCTCCACCCCAAAAATCTTCGTCCAACTTCAGGGTTTCATCATCTATAAAGATCAATTCGTCAAGAATAATAAAATCGCTGTCAATCAGGTTCACCGTAAAAGGCTTATGAATAAAACTCTCTTCAAAAACAGCTTCTTTTTCCAATTCTTTAAGAGCAGATTTAGCTGCAATCTTCACCTCTTTAAGTGAATCGAATTCTAATACGACGTCATTATCACTCAGGTTTATAGCCAACAATGCTCTTTCGACGTCATCAAAGAAACGAACTGTCTGGTTTTCGGTATCGTAATGCAGATACAAATCGCCCAGAAAACTACCGTCATTTGCGAGTTGATAATTCCTCAGGCTCTCTTTAATAGCCGACTTTAACACAACTTCCAAATTTTTGTTTGTTTCTTTCATGCCGCAAAGGTAATCATTTCTTTTTAAAAAAGACAAAGAATGCAGGGATAATTCAGGGCAAGCGGCGGCGGCGGACACGGCGGCAGACACGGCGGCGGACACACAGTGTCTTTTATATTTTAAAAGGGTACGGTGTATTTGCTTGGCGGCGGCGGACACGCAGTGTCTTTTATAATTTGAGGCGCAGCCGCTTTTATATTTTGGGGAGTACGGTATATCGGCTTGACTACGGCGGCGCATTTTTTAATGAAGCAATAAAGAATCTTAAATTCAGTTGAAAGAAAAGTTACTTGTTCAGTTGAAAAGTAACTTGCTAACTATTTAGCAACCTTAAATCCGGTTGAAAAGTAACTTGCTAAACGTTTAGCAACCTTGAATCCGGTCGGAAAGTGACTTGCTAAACGCTTAGCAACCTTGAATCCGGTCGGAAAGTAACTTGCTAACTGTTTAGCAACCTTGAATTCAGTTGAAAAGTAACTTGCTAAACGCTTAGCAACATTTTCGAAAAAAAACCAATGTTGTTAATAATATTGATAAAATTTGTTACTT
>JAIRSN010000194.1 GCA_031255425.1 Dysgonamonadaceae bacterium | reverse complement strand
ACACCCCGCGCAAGTCACCCTGCAAACCGAAGGCCGCAGATAAAATACCGTTCAGGCTTTTTCCAAAAACCGTATCGCTTCCGGACCCATGTTAAACAGTAAGTCGATGATGCTCAGGTTGGGCTGAAATCCGTACCGGGATTCAAATACCTGATAGTATGGTTCGAAATGCCGTATGCGGGATTCTTTTTTGGGATGTATCGCTTCGCGCAAGTCCGTTTCGCCGGCGGCGGGATTTATTTCATAGGAAGAAGAATAGGAAATGTCCGGGTAAATCTCCAGGCAGGAACAGACCAATTCCCGCAGTTGCTCGTTGAAATCGAACAGGTAATCGTACCGCTTCTCGTAAAACGGGGAAAAATCATCCCTGTAATACTCGAAAAACGGCGTCGAATTATAGGCGGATACGATGGCATTCCAATGCAAATGCGTCCAATTCGCGTGACCGGCAATCCGGATGTCGCGCGTGTAAGCCTTGGGCGTATCCGGCTTTACAACCGGAATGCTCAATGTTTGCACGCCGTTGGCAGCCGCAATCCGGCAACGGTTGCGGTAGGTCTGCTTCACATAATGATCCGCTTTTTCGATGACCGGCCGTTCCGCACGATGCAAGTAAATGTAATATTCGACAGGCGCGAGATATGCGGTGGTGAAAAGAACCGTATCCATCTCTCCTCCGGGAAGGCTATTGAGCGCTGACTTTCGTGAAAATCCGGTTCCACCGGATCCGGCCGTCAAACCAGCTCCGGTCTTTGTCGATGGACATCCAGATCAGTAGCGGCGTCCCGACGATATGGTCTTCCGGCACAAACCCCCAGCACCGGGAATCCAACGAGTTGTGGCGGTTGTCTCCCATCATAAAATAATAATCGTACCGGAAAGTGTAGCTGTTTACGGGGATGCTGTTGATGTAAATTTTATTTCCGCTCTTGTGCAACGTATTCCCTTCGTAATTGACAATGCAACGGCTATACAAGGCGATGTTCTTGTCGTTCAGAACAATGGTTTCGCCTTTCCGCGGAATCCAGAGCGGACCGAAATTGTCTCTCGTCCAACCGGTTTCGTATTCGTAGGGATACGTCGGGCCGCCGAAAGCATCCGGCTCGGGGTGGATTGAACGCGCCCAGCCGCTTTTTTGCAAAAACGAATACGCTTCCAGAGTCAACGGTATCTTATACACCGGATTGAAATTGCCGGACGCATTGGGTTCGATTCCCAAAAAGTCGAAGACCAGAAAGGCGTCCGAGGCATTGCCGGACCATTTCTTGCCGTGGTCCTGATCTTCTTTGCTGACGCCCAACTTCCGGAATTGTTTCTCCGACAAAGGACTGCCGAAGGTTTCCACAAAATAGTTGAACTGGGCGTTCCTGGGCGTCGGAGATTCCGTTCCGTTGATATATACGATGTTGTTGATGATTTGCAACGAGTCGCCGGGCATTCCGACGCAGCGTTTTACATAGTTCTCGCGGCGGTCTACGGGACGGTAAACCACATCGCCAAAAACCCTCTTATTGGAATTGACCTGTTCCCACCCGACCTGATTCACCAGGTCGTAATAATCCCGGTTTTGATAGTTGAGCGCAACCGTATCCCCGGCAGGGAAATTAAACACGACGATGTCGTTCCTTTCAATGGAACGGAAGCCTTTCAGCCGCTTGTAATCCCAATGCGGCCACTCGGAATACGACTTGGTATTGAGTATGGGCAAGGTGTGGTGGGTCAACGGGAAAGCCAGCGGCGTATTGGGAACTCTCGGCCCGTAGTTGACCTTGCTGACAAACAGGAAATCGCCCACAAGCAACGTTTTCTCCAACGAGGAAGAAGGGATCTTATAGTTCTGGAAAATAAAAATATTGATAATGTAAACGGCAACCAACGAAAAGACAATCGCATCGGTCCAGTCGGCTATCTTTTTCAGCGTTTTATTTTCAGCGTTCTTCCACGCATCCCAAGGGATTTTTTTCGAGATATAAATATCAAAAATAACCGGGACGCCAAACAGTAACCAATAGTTGTGGTCCCATATCACAAATAAAAGGTATAAGAGGATAACGATTGCAAATTTTATCCATTGCGTTTTCGTTGTCGAAAGAATCCGCGATTTAACCCCTTGCTTTGTATTTTCTTTTGCTGTATTACTCTTCATTATTTTTAAGTTCTTATCGTTTAAAGTTCAACATATCATTCATTGTCAGGAACCCTGTTTTTCCTTTGGTGTATTCGGCAGCCAGGACCGCGCCCAATGCGAAGCCCTGCCGGTTTTTCGCATCGTGCCGGAGGTGGATAACATCGGACGCCGATTCGTAAATAACTTCGTGGATGCCGGGCACTTCCCCTTGCCGTTCGGAATGTATCAGCAGGTCGGCGGCATCCCCTGAGGCGCCTTCCTTCCATTGTTTTTTGCGGTCGATTTGTTCCAGAATATCTTCTGCCAACGAAATGCCGGTGCCGCTGGGCGAATCCAGTTTGTGGATGTGGTGAATTTCATTCATCCGCACATCGTATTGGGGAAAGCGGTTCATCAGCTCCGCCAAGTATCTGTTAACGGCGAAAAAGAGGTTTACGCCGATGCTGTAATTGGATGCATAAAAGAAGGTCCGGTTCTTTTCGGCGCACGCTTTCTTCACGCTGTCCAGGTGTTGCAGCCAGCCGGTTGTTCCGGCGACCACCGGAATGTTCCGCTCAAAGCATTTCCAATAATTTGCCGGAGCCGCTTCGGGACAGGTAAACTCGATCGCCACCTCTGCCGAAGAACGGAACGCGGGAGAATCGAAGTCTTCCGGATTGCCGGCGTCGATGACGGAAACGATTTCATGCCCCCGTTCCAGTGCGACCTTTTCTATTTCACGGCCCATTTTGCCGTAACCGATTAATGCTATTTTCATGCTTTTCGTTTATTCGATTGCAAATATAATATATTTAACTAAGTTATTTTTATATCTTTGCCTAATTTTTAATTTATTGATCGTTTTCAATGGGCATGACTTTACAGTTTTTAAGCATAGCAAGTGGCAGTAGCGGTAATTGTTATTATCTGGGAACGGACAATTACGGCATCCTTTTCGATGCGGGCGTTTCGCTGAATACCCTCAAAAAAGCGATGAAAGAGAAGTCGATCCGGATGGAGGCGATCATGGCTGTTTTTATCACCCACGACCATGCCGACCATATCAAGTCGGTTGGCGGGCTGGGCGAGGTGCATGGGATTCCGGTTTACGCGACACAGGCGGTCCACGCGGGGATTGAGAGCAACCGTTATGTGACCGTAAAGCTCCCGACTTCCCGCCGGATTATCGAGAAAGACCGGACGGTTACGATTAAAGATTTCAATATAACGGCTTTCAACGTTCCCCACGACGCCAGCGATTGCGTGGGGTATCTGATTCAATATAAGCATCATCATTTTGTCATCGCTACCGACATCGGCCGCATTGACCAGACGGTCGGCGAATACATCCGGAAGGCAAACCACCTGATTATCGAAGCCAATTACGACCGGGAGATGCTGCTGCGGGGCAATTATCCGCTTTTCCTGAAAGAACGGATCACCAGCGGGAAGGGTCATTTGTGCAACACGGAAACGGCTGTTTTTCTGGCAACCCATTTTGATTCTCACCTTAAAAACATCTGGCTTTGTCATTTAAGCAAACACAACAATCTTCCTTCGCTGGCATACGAAGCCGTCGGGAAGGCGCTCGAACAGTCGGGGATACGTGTCGGGGAAGACGTTAACCTGACCGTCCTGCCGCGGTCGGTTCCTTCGGAATGGTATTATCTGGAATAAGTTTCAGGGATTGAAAAAGTTGTCCAACGAGCGGCGGTCTTTTTTGGTTGGGCGGCCGGTGCCGCGGGCGCGGTCTACAAAGCCGTTTACCTTCTGTAATTCAAGAATTTCATATTGTTCGGGCGGGGTGACATTCTCCATGTAGCCGGGAACCAGTTTTGCGCCCACGCGATTGGACGTCAAAGCCAATACTTTAAAGGAATAAGTAACCGGCGGCTTGCGGACTTGGATGATGTCGCCGACTTTGATGGTCCGGGAAGGCTTTACGGCGACGTCGTCTATCGTCACGCGGTTTTTTTTGCAGGCTTCCACTGCGTCGGTCCGGGTTTTGAAGATCCGCGTTGCCCACATCCACTTGTCGATTCGGAGTTCACTCATGCGCCTTTATTTGTTATTGAACTGGTTCATCGTGATTTCTATTCCCGCCAGGCAAAAACTTTTGATGATTTCGATGGCTTTCGCGATTCGTTCCGGCAGTTGTTGCTGTTCTTCTCCGGTGAAATGTGCCAGGACATAATCGACCTGGCTGCCTTGCGGGAAGCTGTTTCCGATTCCGAACCGCAGGCGGTTGTACTGGGTTGTTCCCAGCGTGTCCTGAATGTGTTTCAGTCCGTTGTGCCCGGCGTCGCTTCCTTTGGGTTTCAGCCGCAGGGAACCGAACGGCAACGCCAAATCGTCTACCAGTACCAGTAAATTTTCGATGGGGATGTTTTCTTTTTGCAACCAGTAGCGAACGGCATTCCCGCTTAGATTCATATAGGTGGAAGGTTTCAGCAAGACAAGCTGTTTGTTTTTCACCCTCAAACCGGCTTTTGCACCGTAACGATGGTCTGCAAAAACAACATTGGACGCTTCACTCAGAGCGTCCAATATCATAAATCCTATGTTGTGGCGGGTCTTTTCGTATTCACGTCCGATATTCCCCAGTCCTGCAATCAAGTACTTCATTGTGAAATAGACAAATCACCCATTTGTTCCGTTCATCATTTGTTTTCTTTCGTTGCAGCGCCCCGTGCGGCACGTGTCAATTTGACAGCCACGACCACATTGTCTTTGGCATTCAGCAGTTCCAGGTTTTCAAAAGCCAGTTCGCCCACCTGGATGGTTTTCCCCAATCCCAGCGCTTCGACATTGATGGTCAGTTTTTCGGGGAAATTCTTATAGAATCCCTTCACTTTCAGCTTTCTCATTTCCAGCGAAAGTTTCCCCCCGGCTTTCACGCCTTCTGCCAATCCTTCCAGGACGACCGGGATTTCGATCACCACCGGTTTGTCTTCGAAAATCTGAAGAAAATCCACATGCAACAAATCATCCGAAACCGGATGGTATTGCGAATCCTTCAAAATAGCCTTATACGCTTTCCCTTCGACACTTAAGTCGACGAGTTGGACTTCCGGCGTGTAAATCAACTTGCGGATTCCTTCCTTTGCCACAGTAAAATGTACGACCTCTTCGCCTCCGTATAAAACGCAGGGAACTAACAACTCTTTACGGTAAGCCTTTGCAGCTTTTTTACCTACACTGTCTCTTTTGGAGCCTTCTAATTGAAATGTTTTCATTTTGTAGTTATTT
>JAIRSN010000133.1 GCA_031255425.1 Dysgonamonadaceae bacterium | reverse complement strand
TTTGTTTTTGATCCTTCAAATATAATAATACTCCTGGCTTATGCTTTTTTAGCACTCCTGCCAATTCAAAATACAAACATAGGGACTATTTCATTACACCTTATATATAGGTATAGGATGATGACGCGCCTGACCCTGAAAGGGTCATATAGCCCCTAGTATAATATTGTATGGATGGGCGGGATTCCTCTACCCGCACTCCCCGATACCCAAGGCGTTGCCGTTGGGCTGGGTTATTCGACCCTTTCAGGGTCGTGTGTGGGTGGGGGTTACTCTCCCCGGGTTTGCACCCGGGGTTACTCATATTCAACCCTGCGGGTTGGCTGCGCAGCCTGAAAGAAAATAATCAGGGGCGGCCGATGCTGAAATAAGCACCCGGTCGCCCCTGATTATTCCCCCTATGCCGCAGCTAAGCAAATACACCGCACCTCTTTAAAAATATAAAAGAGGCTGTGCCTCCGCCTTTCACTGAGGCATCATTTCCTGCAATCGTTCTTGTATCAATTCGCTGTTGTTAAAAGCGTCCCAACCGAAGAATGAAACAAGCCAAATGAAATAAATAGCCGCCAAAGCGGAAAGAATCAAACCAACGATAGCGCACACTTTGCCGGCGTGCATATTGCTATACGACTTTTTCAGATAGCGCTCCGGGTTTGCGGCGTACTGTTTATTCGCACGGGAACTCAATACCAGCGCAACGATGGCAGCAATAGAGCCGGATCCGTAAAAGCAACATCCGATGATAGACGCGATTCCCAATATAAGAATCAGTGTAGCATGGGGAACCGGAATTTGAGAAACTGTTTGTTCGTTTTCAAGGAAAACTTCATGATCTGTGGTCATAATAAGAAAATTTTATAAGTAATTATTTTGTATATGTAAAAAGCCGATATAATTGAAGCGCAAAAGATATATCCGTATTTAATAATTGCAGCTCCCGGTTTGAAATCCATTTTTAAATGTAAAATCGTATAAATCAGCAGGGCAAAGATAGGTATTGTTGCCGGATAAAACAACAGGCTTTCCCGGAAATTCCCCTCCAGAAGGGCAACGATGCTTCGCTGCATCCCGCATCCCGGACAATCGATATGTAAAAAGTGCTTCACCGGACACGGCAACATATACGATTTCAGGGAGAAGGAGAAAAAAAGGAAGGAGAAGAATGTAAGGCAGATGAATAATATGTTCTTTGTTTTTTTCACTGTTCGCTTTTCGCTGTTTTTCCCGGCAAAAATAATAAAATTGTATCTTTGTATCAAATTTATAATGGATGGCAGGCATTTATCTTCATATTCCGTTTTGTAAAACGCGCTGTACGTACTGCGATTTCTTTTCTTCTACAAACCGGAACGGAAAAGGCGAGTATATCGAAGCCCTTTGTACCGAATTGCATACCCGGAACGATTACCTGAAAGGACAACCCGTCGAAACGGTCTATTTCGGAGGCGGGACGCCCTCACAACTGGAGGCGAAAGACTTCGACCGCCTGTTCGACACGTTGTACGCTTGCCGGTATCTGTCCGTGCCGGCGGACTGCGAGGTCACACTCGAAGCCAATCCCGATGATATTTCCCGCGAATACCTTCGTTCGATCCGGCATTTGCCGTTCAACCGCATCAGTCTGGGAATACAAAGTTTCGACGACCGGGAACTGCAACGGTTAAACCGGCGGCACAACGCTCAATCCGCCGTCCGTGCCGTCGGACTTTGCAAGGAGGCGGGATTTACCAATATCAGTATCGACCTGATGTACGGCCTGCCCGGTCAGACGCCGGACGCATGGCGGAAAAACGTCCGGCAGGCAATCGAACAGCAGGTTCAGCATATCTCCGCCTATCACCTGACGTATGAAGAAGGCACCGGACTCCACAAACAAATGACGCAGGGACGGATCCGCCCCGTAGACGAAGAATCGAGTGTGGAAATGTTCGAGGCATTGATTGACAGGCTTGCGGAAGCCGGATTTGAACAGTACGAGATTTCCAATTTTGCCCGACCGGGCTACCGTTCCCGGCACAATTCCGCTTACTGGTCCGGCGCACATTACCTGGGAATCGGCGCAGCGGCACATTCCTACAACGGGACAAGCCGGCAATGGAACGCGAAAGCGGCCGGAGCAGACTATTTGAATCATCCCCCCGAAAGGGAAATCATCAATGAAAAGACCGCTAACAACGATTTCATCATCACCCGCCTGCGAACAACAGCGGGGCTGAATACCGGCGAAATACGTGATTTGTTCGGAGCGGAAGAAAAAGACAGTTGCCTGAAAAAAGCCGCGAAATACCTGAACGCCGGAACGCTGGAACTGACCGGCAATCGCCTGCGGCTGACAAGGAAAGGACTGTTCCTCTCGGACGGAATCATGAGCGAACTAATGAAATAAAAATGAAAAAAGTACAGGATATTCATATCGAAGAATTTGACTACGAATTGCCGGACGAGCGGATCGCCCGGTTCCCGCTTCCGCAAAGAGATCAAAGTAAATTATTGATTTGTAAAAACAAGCAGATAACGGAGAGTACGTTTAACCGGCTGGACTCCTTTATTCCGGAAAAATCTTTGCTTGTCTTCAACAATACGAAAGTGATTCAGGCGCGGATGATTTTCCACAAAACAACCGGGGCGCCCATCGAGATTTTCTGCCTGGAACCGGACCGTCCGGCGGATTACGCGCAGGCTTTTGCCCAAAACCGGTCGTGTTCGTGGATTTGTCTGGTCGGAAATTCCAAGCGGTGGAAGGCGGGAAAGCTGTATAAGCAGTTGCAAGGCGTATCGTGTTCGGCGGAAAAGCTCGAATCGCGCGGAGAAACCCACCGGATACGCTTTGAGTGGGACAATCCGGCATGGTGTTTTGCAGACGTTTTGGATCAATTCGGCGAACTGCCCATCCCTCCTTATTTAAACAGGAAAGCGGAGGAAAGCGACAAGGAAACGTATCAAACCATTTATTCCAAGATAAAAGGGTCTGTGGCGGCGCCAACGGCAGGGCTGCATTTCACGCCTGCCGTTTTCGATGCGTTGAAAAAGAAGCACATCGAATGGGAAGAACTGACCCTGCATGTGGGCGCCGGCACTTTCAAGCCGGTAAAGGCGGAAACGCTCGCCGGACACGAGATGCACTCGGAATGTATTTCCGTAAAAAAAGCGACCATCGAAAAACTCCAATCCTGTGCGGGCCGTATTTTTGCCGTGGGCACGACTTCCGTGCGAACATTGGAGAGCCTTTATTACATCGGGCTTTTTCTGGAAAAACATCCGGATGCAACGGGCGAAGCGCTGAACGTCCCGCAATGGGCGCCTTACCCGGACGAAACGCCCCGGTTGACCGCCGGACAGTCCTTGCAGAACATCCGGAACTATATGGAACGGAGAAAATTAGAGGAACTCACCACCCACACCCAAATACTGATCGCGCCCGGCTATACGTTCAGAATCGTAAACGGAATCATCACCAATTTTCACCAGCCGAAAAGCACGTTGCTCCTGTTGATTTCCGCTTTTGCCGACCGGCATTGGCGCGAACTCTATTCCTATGCTTTGGCTCACCGTTTCAGGTTTTTAAGTTATGGCGACAGTATGCTTGTTTATTAAAAACTTTTCTTTACTTTTGCGATTGAAATAACTTATTCTTTATTTAAGGACAAAAAAAACAGATTTTAAAATGAAAAAAACAATTATCACTTTTTTCGCTGTCGCATGGATGGTTTCATTCGCAGCTTGTAACGAAACAAAAAAAACAGGTGCGGAAAACGGATCGGAAGCCGTTGAAACCGAAGTCGCCGCGCCCGAAGCGCCCGCTCCCGTCGAAGTGGCTCCCGCCGAAGCCCTGAAAGCCTTTCAGGATTTTGCCAAAGAATACGGCGAAGCGTTTAACAACATCACGAAAGATCCCGGAAAATACACCAGACTCGCCGGTCAGGTGCAGGAAAAAGTAACCGGTATGGAACGTAGAAAAGCCGAACTGACCCCGGCACAAATCAAAAACTACGAAAAAGCGCTGAAAATTATTACCGACGTAAATTCCGGCGGCAGTAAAAAATAACGAATGTTGTGTCAGCGCCTTGCCTGGGGGATTTACCGGGCAAGGCGCCGGCACGCTGTATACCGGCGCAACGCAATGAAAATCTCCCTGATCATCCCCGTAATAAATGCAGGAAAAGAAATCGGACGCCTGCTGCAAGCCTTGCACAATCAAACGGTGCGTGCCGACGAAATCATTGTGGTCGATTCGCAGTCGGAAGACGATACGGAGCGCATTTGCCGCAACGACGAAAAGGTCACCTTTGTGAAAATAGAACGAAGCCGGTTTGACCACGGCGGCACGCGCGATGATGCTTTCCGCCGGTCCGGCGGCGATTTCGTCCTGTTCCTGACGCAGGACGCTCTGCCGGCAGACAACCGTTACATCGAACAACTTCTGATTCCTTTCCGCGACGAAGCCGTTGCGATGGTAAGCGGCCGGCAGGTAGCGAGAGCCGATGCCACCGAACGGGAAAAACGGATCCGCCAATTCAACTATCCGCCGCTCAGCAGCATAAAAACACAGCAAGACATTCCGCTTTTGGGCATCAAAACTTTTTTCGCCTCCAACGTCTGTTCCGCCTACCGGAGGTCGGCTTATTTACAGGCGGGCGGGTTCGATTCGCCGTTGCTCACAAACGAGGACCTGCTTATTGCCGCGCGTTTTATTCACAGCGACTATAAAATTGCCTATTGTGCGGAAGCGGCGGTCGTTCATTCCCACCGTTTCAGCCTGAAACAGCAATTTGCCCGCAACTTCGACATCGGCGCCTTTATGCGCATGAACGCCCCTGTCTTTCAAGGCATCCGGACGACCCGGGAAGGCGTGAAAATGGTCAAATTTATTCTGGGGGAATTACTGAAAAAGCGTCACATCGGGCAAGCCCTTGCCTTTTGTTTTGAAAACGGCGCCAAACTTTTAGGGTATAAACTCGGATTTCATTACCGTCATTTGAGCCGGCGAACGATTGTCCGCTGTTCGTCGAACAAGAACTTCTGGAAGTAAGGAAAAAAGGAAAACCCGGTACATTGCAGCACCGGGTTTTCGTCAACAAACACAGATTATATCAACCCTTACTTTTTATTTCTGTTTCCGTAACGACTCATAAATTTATCCACGCGACCCGCGGTATCTACCAATTTTTGCTTACCCGTATAGAACGGATGCGAAGTATTGGATATTTCGATTTTCACCAATGGAAAAGTCACTCCGTCGATCTCGATGGTTTCCTTTGCATTGATAGTAGAACGAGTGATAAACGTATCATCGTTTGACATGTCTTTGAATACGACCGGACGATAATTCTCCGGATGAAGTCCTGCTTTCATTATTGATATTTTTTTAATATTTACTTTCTGATTATTCGGCGTGCAAAGATAAAAATGTTTTGATGAATAACAAAATGTTTTTAAACTTTAATTCGCGGAACCAGAGGCGGAGCGTCTTTCTTATTTTGAGGCAATCTCAAAAATATCAGCCCTTCTTTTTTTTCAAAAAGACATCCGGAAACAGTTGTCCATTTGCTGTAGATTTTTTATCTTTATAGCTGAAAATCAAATATATAATTACGATATGAGACCAGTTTTCAAAGACTACAGTCAGGGACAGATAACACTGTTCCCCGCGAGTTTGAACGATAGGATCCCGCAAGACTCACCGGTTCGTCTTGTCAATGAAATAGTTGACAAACTTGATATTAGCAACATTATTAAAACGTATAAAGGCGGCGGTGCAAGTTCGTACAGCCCCTGCCTGAGAGATGAAAATTCTTTGGGTAATGAATGATAAGTGACGCGTTTGACTCATCATTCACCAATCAAAAAAAGTTGCCTTTACCTTTGCCGGAGATAACTATGTGTTTTTTATATGATCCATTGATGTCTGTTGG
>JAIRSN010000112.1 GCA_031255425.1 Dysgonamonadaceae bacterium | reverse complement strand
TTGTCGGCAGCGGCAATTTCTTCGGTATAATCACTTCCCCTGACGTTGTCGATCAAGAGTCTTTCCTTGTCGTGGAGGTTGATAAGCTCCTGCACCAGCGCTCCACCAACACTCGTTATTTCCTGATGGATTGCCAACAAGTCTATGTAATTAACAAAAAACTGATAATGCGTTTCGTTGCGCATCCGAGTTAAATCAATAAGTTGAATTTTCATAAAAATTAATTTTTTAAAAATGTTTTAAATAATGGATATGTTTTCTAGAAATTTCTTTCCAAAAAATCCTGCCGGAAAGCGGATTGCGGGATTCCCGGCGGCGCAGCCGCTTTTATATTTTAAAGAGGCACGGCATACCGGCTGCGCACAGGGAAACTGCCTCCCCAAAAAAACAAAAGCCGCTGCATTGCTATTTATCAAAATGTTAGTTGCGGGGCTCCCGCAAATAAAAATTGATAGTAAAAGTGACTTGCGGGGCTCCCGCAAACGTGAATTCAGTTGGAAAGTTACTTGCGGGGCTCCCGCAAGTAAGAAATCAGTTGGAAACAGACTTGCGGGGCTCCCGCAAGTAAGAATTCGGTTGAAAAGTGATTTGCGGGGCTCCCGCAACCATGAATACGATCAAAAAGTACGTTGCGGAACTTCCGCAAGGAAGAATCCATTTAAAAAATGGCTTGCGGGACTCCCACAGGGTAAAAATCCATTTAAAAAATGCTGTCCGGGGGGGATTGCAAAAAACTTGCGGGTTATCGTTTCTCATATTCCTGAAGCGTTTTTATTTTGTGATGTTAATTCCATACAAAAATAAGCAGATTTTTTTAAAAAACAACGGCGTAACCGCTTTTTATTTTTTTGGGAGCAGTGTCTCTATGCCGTAGCTAAGCAGATACACCGTGCTTTTTAAAATATAAAAGACACTGCGTGTCCAAGCCCTGCTATTCGAAAGCCGCGATCGTCCGCCGGATGATCGCCATCGCATCGCGGAGCTGTTCTTCCGTGATCACCAGCGGCGGAGCGAACCGGATGATGTTCGTGTGCGTCGGTTTTGCCAGCAGCCCGTTGCGGCTAAGTTGAAGGCAAACATCCCAGGCGAGGTCTTCCTGTTCCCGGTTGTTGATGATGAGTGCGTTGAGCAGTCCCTTCCCGCGGACGGAAGCCGCCACCTTTGAGTTGCGGCAGCAAGCCTGCATTTCCTCCCGGAAAATCTTCCCCAGGCGGAAGGCGTTCGCGGACAACGCTTCTTTCTTCACCACCTCCAGCGCAGCAACCGCCACCGCCGCCGCCACCGGATTCCCGCCGAACGTGGAACCGTGCTGCCCCGGCCGGATGACGTCCATGATTTCATTGCGCGACAAAACCGCCGACACGGGGCAAACGCCTCCGGACAACGCTTTCCCCAGAATCAGGATGTCGGGATGAACGCCCTCGTAATCGCAGGCAAGCAGTTGTCCGGTGCGGGCGATGCCGGTCTGCACTTCGTCGGCGATAAACAGCGCCCCGTGTTTCCGGCACAGGTCGTAACACGCTCTCAGGTAGCCTTCGCCGGGGACACACACGCCGGCTTCCCCCTGGATCGGCTCCACCAGAAACCCCGCCACGTTTGGATGCTCCCGGAGCGCCTTTTCCAGCGCAGCGGCATCGTTATAAGGAATAACGATAAAGCCGGGCGTGAAAGGACCGTAGTGGTTGCGCGCCTCCGGGTCGACCGAGAACGAGACGATGGTCGTCGTCCTGCCGTGGAAGTTGTTTTCGCAAACGATGATCTGCGCGCTGCCGGCGGGCAATCCCTTTTTCTCGTACGCCCACTTGCGGCACAGCTTAATAGCCGTTTCGACCGCCTCCGCGCCGGTATTCATCGGAAGCACCTTGTCGTAACCGAAATACCGGGTGACGTATTCCTCGTATTCCCCCAGGCGGCTGTTGTAAAAAGCGCGGGAAGTCAGCGTGAGCTTTTGCGCCTGCCCGACCAGCGCGGCGACAATCTCCGGATGGCAATGCCCCTGGTTGACGGCGGAATACGCCGACAGGAAATCGTAGTACTGTTTTCCGTCCACGTCCCAGACATAGACGCCCTGCCCCCGGTCGAGAACGACGGGAAGGGGATGGTAATTGTGTGCGCCGAACCGGTTTTCGAGGTCCATCAGCCCGGCGGCGGTTTGCTTGTTCGGATTCATTTCAGTTGATTTTTTTGGGGTAAGAATATTTCGGCAATCATGCAGCGGACGCTTCCCCCGCCCTGTTGTTCAATCGTGGGGACGGGAATCCGGAGGATGCCGTTATAGGCGCGAAGCCGTTCGATCTGGTTTCCGGAGAGCGAACCGGCGGCGGTTTCCGACATCACCAGCCATTTCTCGCCCGCCCGGTTTTCGACCTGAAGCATATTTCCTGCGAAATGCGCCATTTGCACCTCGGTGATTTCGATGATTTCCTTCCCGCCTGCCGACAACGAGCGGACGATTCCGCGGCGTTCCGCCTTATCGTCCACCGAATCGAGGCACACCACCGCATAACGGTCGGCGACGCACATCATCACATTGGTGTGGTAAACCGGCAGGCGTTTGTCGCCAACGGTTTGATTGGCAGTGAAACAGCAGGGCGTGAAGCGAAGGTCTTCGCAGTATTTCAGGAACAATGTTTTGTCGGTTCGTTCCGAGAGAGCGGCATAAGCCGTCCGGTTTTCCCGGTCGAGCACCAGGCTGCCGGTCCCTTCCAGAAACCGGTTTTCTTTTTCGGCGGGCGAATAATCCCGGATGTTCCGGATCCCGAATCCTTTTTCCTCCAGCAACGCCAGGATGTCGGGACGCCTTTCCAGGCGCCTGTTCTCGGCAAACATGGGGTATAAAACCACCTCGCCGTCGGAATGAAAAGAAATCCAGTTGTTGGGAAAAATCGAATCCGGCGTGTGCGGTTCCGCCGTGTCGCGGACGATCAGGACGTCGATGTCCTTCTGCTTCAGCAGGGCGGTCATCCGGTTAAACTCCCGGAGCGCTTCGTCCCGGACGGCTTCGGCGGAGCCGTGCTGTTCCCGCTGGAAAAAGTTATTTTCCGCCGTCTGACGGTTGAACCCGAAAGCAACGGGTTCAATCATCAGAAGGGTAGAGGCGGTTTGCTTTCCGTTCATCTTACCGGCAATGCGTTTCGACAAACCGCCGGAGGATTGTCCGGAAGTCGGGCTGTCCGATTTCTTGCAGTTCGTATCCGATTTTGACCGTTGGTTGTTTGATCCGGACGATACGGCTCAGATCAATGGGCGTGCCGATTACCACAGCATCGCAGGGAGTGTTGGCGATGGTGGCTTCCAAGTCTTTGATTTGCTGTTCGCCGTAGCCCATCGCCGGCAGCAGGACGCCGATGTTGGGGTAGGTGTTGAACGTCTCCCGGAGTTTCCCCACGGTGTAAGGCCTTGGGTCGACCAGCTCCGCCGCCCCGTATTTCATGGCGGCTACCGTGCCGGCGCCGATTTTCATTTCGCCGTGCGTCAGGGTCGGGCCGTCTTCCACGACCAGCACCCGTTTCCCGGTGATCCGTTCCGGCTTATCCACCGTAAGGTACGATACGGCATCAATCACCGTTGCCGCCGGATTGATTGCCGCAATGTTCCGCCGCACTTCCTGAATATTTTCCAAGGAAGCCGAATCTATTTTGTTGATACAGATCACGTCGGAGATGCGCGCTACCACTTCGCCCGGATAATAGGACACTTCGGCGCCCGGACGCAGGGGGTCGACCACTCCGACGGTCAGGTCGGGAACGTAGAAAGGGAAATCGTTGTTTCCGCCGTCCCAGAGGATGATGTCGCAGCCGTCCGGATCGTTTTCCGCTTGCCGCAGGATGGCTTCGTAATCGACGCCGGCATAGATCACATTCCGCTTGCTCACCACGTGCGGTTCGTATTCTTCCATTTCTTCGATGGTGCAATCGTGTTTTTTCAGGTCATCCACCGTTGCAAAGCGCTGTACTTTCTGCTTTACCAGGTCGCCGTAAGGCATCGGGTGACGAATCGCCACCACTTTCAATCCCATTTCGACCAGCACTTCAATGATTTTCCTGGAGGTCTGGCTCTTTCCGCATCCGGTGCGGGTAGCGCCGACGGCGATCAGGGGTTTGGTCGATTTGATCATGGTGCTTTGCGGGCCGAGCAGCCAGAAGTCGGCGCCGGCGGCGTTGACGATGGCGCTGGTCTTCATAACCCTGGGATAGGGGATGTCGCTGTAAGAGAATACGCAGACATCGGCTTTCAATGTTTTAATTAAACGGGGCAATTCGTCTTCGGTGTAGACCGGAATGCCTTCGGGATATAAATCTCCGGCTAATTCTTTTGGGTACTTCCTGCCCGCAATGTCGGGAATCTGGGCGGCGGTAAACGCTACGACGCGGTAATTGTCGTTTTTTCTAAAAAAGGTGTTGAAATTGTGAAAATCTCTTCCGGCAGCGCCGATAATAATTACATTTTTCTTCATACTATCAGATTTTATTCGTTTTTTGTGTCTGCATTCGGGATGCATCCTCACAAAGTTAATAAAATCCTGCCAACGGCCTGCATTTTTTTTGTATAATTATTCAAAAATACACCGGAAAAGCGGCGGCGCCTGTCCCGAACGATGCAAATTCCTTTTCGAAATGGGGTGTAAAGACGGATTTCCCGATGTTCCGTTCAATCTCATCCCGGCTCCAGAAGCGGATTTCGTCTATTTCCCCGGGATTAAATTCGAAGGGACCTTCGTAGAGCGTCCGGTAGGAGTAGACCAGTTCCTTCTCGATGTCCGACTCAAACACGGCGGAGCGAAGGAACTGCGGAACGAAGGCGGTGATTCCCAATTCCTCCTGCGCCTCCCTGTGCAACGCCTGTTCGACGCTTTCGCCGAAATCGACATGCCCGCCGACGGACGTATCCCACTTCCCCGGCTGGAGGTCTTTGTGCAGGGAGCGTTTTTGCAGCAGTATGTCGCCCTTTTTATTCCAAACGAAGAGGTGAACCACCGGGTGCAGGCGCTTGCTGCCGTCGTGACACGCCCGGCGCGGGGCGCTTCCGGTCACTTTTCCCGATTCATCGACCAAAGGCAAGAGTTCATTCATAGGGGGAGCGGGGGAGGTTAGTGTGCTTCGAGCCAGTTTTTCCCTATGCCACATTCGGCAATAACGGGGATTTTCAGTGGCAGGGCGTTTTCCATTTCTTCCACAACGATTTGTTTCACCCGGTCTGATTCCGCTGCCCAAACATTGAAATTCAATTCGTCGTGTACCTGCATAATCATCTTCGAGCGGAGGTTTTCTTCCTTAAACCGGCGGTAGATCCGGTTCATGGCGACTTTGATAATGTCGGCAGCCGAGCCTTGAATGGGCGCGTTGATGGCGTTTCGTTCGGCGTAGCCTCTTACCACCGAATTGCGGGAATTGATGTCCGGCAAGAACCGTTTGCGATGAAAAATGGTTTCCACATACCCGCTTTCGCGCGCCTTTTCGATGCTTTTGTCCATGTATATTTTCACTCCGGGGAAGGTGGCGAAGTAACCATCGATCAGTTCCTTGGCTTCCGGGCGCGGAATCTTCAACTGCTCGCTCAACCCGAAGACGGAAATGCCGTAGATGATGCCGAAGTTGGCGGTCTTTGCCTTCCGGCGCATGTCTTTTGTCACCTCCCCGACGGGCAAGCCGAAAATCCGGGCAGCCGTTGCCGCATGGATGTCCCGCCCGCTCCGGAACGCTTCGACCATGTTTTCATCCCCGCTCAGGTGCGCCATGATGCGCAATTCGATTTGCGAATAATCGACCGACAGAAAAAAACAGCCGTCGTCGGGAATAAACGCCCGGCGAATTTCTTTCCCTTCCTCGTCCCGGATGGGTATGTTCTGGAGATTCGGATTGGTCGACGTCAGGCGCCCGGTCGAGGTCGCCGCCTGGTTGTAGGTCGTATGCACCTTCCCGTCCGCCGGGCTGATCAGCGTCGGCAAGGCGTCGATATAGGTGGAGAGCAGTTTCTTCACTTTCCGGTATTCCAGTATCTTTTCCACTACCGGATGTTTGTTTTTCAGGCTTTCCAGCACGTCTTCGCTGGTGGTGTATTGTCCCGACTTGGTTTTCTTCGATTTCTCCACTATTTTCAGGTGGTCAAACAAGATTTCGCCCACCATTTTGGGCGACGCGATGTTGAAATTTCTCCCTGCCATCCGGAATATCTCCTGCTCGACCTCCCCCAGGTACGCGGTCAGGACGTGCGACGACTCTTTCAGCGCGGGAATGTCCAGCCGGACGCCGGCTTCCTCCATATCGGCAAGAACGGGAACCAGGGGCATCTCTATCTGGTAGAACAAGTCGGAAAAAGCGCTTTCCCGAATCGTTTTCTCGAAAATATTTTTCAGTTTCAGCGCCAC
Organism: Dysgonamonadaceae bacterium; assembly: GCA_031255425.1. Classification (GTDB taxonomy): domain Bacteria; phylum Bacteroidota; class Bacteroidia; order Bacteroidales; family Azobacteroidaceae; genus Azobacteroides. The sequence continues at coordinate 1,828 of JAIRSN010000112.1, read as the reverse complement.
GTCCGCATCTTCGGAGGCATAATCGACCAGCAAATCCAGCGGAACCTGACGCATGTTCAGTTGTCCTTTCCCTTTATTCCCAATCAATTCCTCGATGTGGATGGTCTGGTAATTGAGATACGTTTCCGCCAGGTAGTTCAGGTTGTGCCGGTATTCCGGATTGATCAGGTAATGTGCAATCAGCGTGTCGAACATCGGACCGTCGACCCGCACCGCGTATTTTTTCAGTACATTGATGTCGTATTTCAGGTTTTGCCCGATTTTCAGGATGGTTGTATCCTCCAGAACCGCCTTGAACGGGGCAACGGCTTTCATCGCTTCCTCTTTTTTCTCCGGAACGGGAAGAAAACACGCCTCCCCTTCCTGCAAGGCGAACGAAATGCCTACCAGTTCTGCCGACAGCGGATCGATTCCGGTCGTTTCCGTATCGAAGGAGAAGAACTTCTGCGCCTTGATCCGTTCGATTAAGTCCCGGATGTCCGGTTCGTTGTCGAGCAGGGAATACCGGTGCGGAATGGTTTTTAAGCGGTCGAGTGTTGAACAGGCGGGTTCCTCCGTGTTGTTGTCCGCCTCGAACAAATCGAAAAGCGAAGGCTGGACGACCCGCTTGGGTGGCGGCGGCGTGTCCCCGAAGACCCGGGCGGAAAGTTGCCGGAACTCCAACTCTTCAAACAGCCGGCGAAGCGCCGGTTCATTCACCTTTTCCCGCAATAATTTACCGGGATCGAAGTCGATCGGAACGTCCGTCTTGATGGTCGCCAGAAACTTCGAGAAAAGAATCATCTCCCGGTTGGTTTCGATTTTCGTCCGGAGCGCCCCCGTCAGGCGTCCTGCGTTCTCGATCAGCTTTTCGACGCTGCCGTATTCGGCGATCAGCTTCTTTGCCGTCACCTCTCCCACGCCCGGGCAGCCCGGAATGTTGTCGCTTTTATCGCCCATCAGCGCCAGGTAGTCGATCACCTGAAGCGGGTCTGTCAAGGTGTACTTCTTCTTGATTTCTTCCACGCCGACTATCTCGAAATCGGAACTTCCGTACTTGGGCTTGTAAATAAAGACATTTTCATCGACCAACTGACCGTAATCCTTGTCGGGCGTCATCATAAAAACCGTGTAATCTCCGGAGGCTTTTTTGGCAATCGTTCCGATCACATCGTCCGCTTCGTAACCGGGAACTTCCAGTACAGGAATATTATACGCCCGGATAATCTCCTTGATCACCGGCACCGACTCGCGGATCACTTCCGGCGTTTCTTCCCTTTGGGCTTTGTATTCTTTGAACAGTTCGTGACGGAAAGTCGGTCCCGGCGGATCGAACGCAATCCCGATATGCGTAGGGTTTTCTTTTTTCAGCACTTCTTCCAGCGTATTGATAAAACCCAGGACAGCGGAAGTGTTAAATCCTTTGGAATTGATTCGCGGCATCTTGATAAGGGCGTAATACGCCCGGTAAATCAAAGCATAAGCGTCTAATAAAAACAGTTTCATAACAGAACAGTATAAAATAGATTATGCAAATGTACGAAAAATATTATACCTGCGGCTGCGCCGGAGACACGCAGTGTCTTTTATAATTTGAGGCGCAGCCTCTTTTATAATTTTAAAGGAGTACGGTGTATTTGCTACGCATAGAGGAACTGCTTCCCAAAAATACAAAAGAGGCTGCGCCTCTGCCCCGGGGCAAAAGTATGTTTACAACCGAATTCATGCCTGTGGGAACTCCCGAAAGTTATTTTACAACTGTATTCATGCTTTCGGGAACTCCCGAAAGTTATTTTACAACTGAATTCATGGTTTCGGGAACTCCCGAAAGTTATTTTACAACCGAATT
>JAIRSN010000060.1 GCA_031255425.1 Dysgonamonadaceae bacterium | reverse complement strand
AAAAGCTCTTTAAGCTCCATCGCATCGACAATCCTGTTTATCAGGCGAACCAAATCATTTTCAGCTATGTTTTCATCTAAACGGGCAGGAAACAGGGAAATTTGACCCTGATTATTTTGCTTGAATACCGGAATTTGCATATCTTTGGACTGTGTATTTATGTTTTTTTTGTCACGCTAAGATACACAAAAGTTCTCTCTTACACAACTGTAGAGAGAACTTTTTTTATAAACAGACTGCTTATTTTCAAATAACCTCTCTTTCGATGCTGCAACTTCAATTCGATGCTTGGGAATTCTGCCGGAGGGAAAGAAAAAACGAAAAATACGAATGAGGACTTTTTAGTCAGCCCCCGTAAAAACTTCTCCGGGACGTTTTCCAATATACTTGGAAAGCGGCGGCGCAGCCGCTTTTGTATTTTAAAGAAGTACGGTGTATCTGCCTGGCTGCGGATTATCATCGTCCTGTACCTGTATATATAAGGTGTAATATAAAAGAGGCCGCCGCCTCAAAATCTTTATTATTCGTTGCAATAAATCAGGCAAAATTTATTACTTTTGCCCATCATTTTTTGAAATCATTAAGAAACATACAAGCATGAATATTTCATATAACTGGCTGAAAGACTACCTTCTTTTCGACCTGTCCCCCGAACAGTTACCGGAAGTGCTTACCGCCATCGGTTTGGAAACCGGCAGTGTTGAAGAAGTCGAAGCCGTCCGGGGCGGACTGAAAGGATTGGTGACCGGCCGGATTATCACGTGTGAAAAACATCCCAACTCCGACCACCTGCACGTCACAACGGTGGATCTGGGCAACGGCGAACCGCAACAGATTGTCTGCGGAGCGCCCAACGTGGCCGCCGGGCAAAAAGTGGTGGTCGCCACCGTCGGCACTACCCTCTATGCGGGAGAGGAATCGTTTACAATCAAAAAATCCAAAATAAGAGGCATCGAATCCAACGGCATGATCTGCGCCGAAGACGAAATCGGCATCGGAAGCAGTCACGACGGCATCATTGTGCTTCCGGAAGAAACACCGGCAGGAATGCCCGCCAAAGAGTATTATAAATTAGAAAGCGATTACGTGCTGGAAGTGGACATCACGCCCAACCGGATCGACGCGGCATCGCATTACGGCGTCGCCCGCGACCTGGCAGCCTGGCTGTCCCTGCACCGGACGCCGTGCGCCGTGCGCCGGCCCGGTGTGGAAGCGTTCCGGATAGAAGATCCCGCACCGGCGGTGACCGTCGAAGTGGAAAACACAACCGCCTGTCCGCGGTACAGCGGCGTCACAATCAAAAACATCACGGTCAAAGAAAGTCCCGGATGGCTCAAAAAGCGGCTGGAAGCGATCGGCGTCCGTTCGATAAACAACGTCGTGGACGTCACCAACTACGTGCTGCACGAAACAGGGCAACCGCTCCATGCCTTCGATTTGCGGGAAATCAAAGGCAACCGGGTGATTGTCAAAACCCTTCCCGAAGGCACGCCTTTCGTCACGCTGGACGGCGTAGAGCGGAAACTTTCCGCCAACGACCTGATGATTTGCAATGCCGGAAACGGAATGTGCATCGGCGGCGTTTTCGGCGGACTGGACTCCGGCGTTACCGAAACGACACAGGATGTATTCCTCGAATCCGCCTGTTTCAATCCGTCGTGGATCCGCAAAACTGCCCGTTACCACGGGTTAAACACGGATGCGTCGTTCCGCTTCGAACGGGGCGCCGATCCGGACAATACGCTGTACGTCCTGAAACGCGCCGCACTCCTGATCAAAGAAGTCGCCGGCGGAGCCGTTACCGGTCCGGTTCAAGACGTTTATCCGCTCAAAATCAACCGTCCGCCGGTAGCGCTGTCGCTCCGGAAAGCCGGCCGGCTGATAGGAAAACACATTCCGGAAGACACGATCGCCCTTATTCTGAAAAACCTCGAAATCGAAGTTCTGGAGAAAAACGGCGACTGCTGGCTGTTAAACATTCCCGCCTACCGGGTGGATGTTACCCGCGACGTGGACGTCATCGAAGATATTCTGCGCATCTACGGATACAACAACGTAGAAGTGAAGGAAGAAATCAAGTCGACGCTGTCGTACCAAACGCCTGCGGACAAGAATTATAAACTGCAATACCTTATTTCCGAACAGCTCACCGGAGCCGGTTTTCACGAGATACTGAACAATTCGCTGACGGCGTCGGCGTATTATGAACCGTCGGCAGCCTTTCCCAAAACCAACGCGGTATTCGTAAAGAATCCCCTGAGCGCCGGTTTGGATGTGATGCGCCAGACCCTGTTGTTCGGAGGCTTGGAAACAATCGAATACAACCGGAACCGGAAAAATCCGGACCTGAAACTCTATGAGTTCGGGAACACCTATTTTCATCTCCCCGAACGGTTAAAGGAAAACAATTACCTGTCCGCCATCAAGGAAGAATTTAAGCTGGCGTTGTGGTTGACGGGAAATACGCTGGCAAACAGTTGGATCCGGCCTGCCGAAAAAACATCGGTTTACGAATTAAAGGCTTACATCGAAAATATCCTTTCGCGCTTAAACATCCCCCTTAAAAAGATTGCCTGCAAACCGTTTCAAGACGATGTGTTCTCCGACGGATTGTCTATCGAAACCCTTTCCGGCAAGTTGTTGGGGGTCTTTGGAATCCTTCGGAAAAACGTTTGCAGGCAATTCGACATACAGGCAGACGTTTATTTTGCCGAATTAAATTGGGATGCCTTGTTGAAGGAAAACAAAAACGGGCAGGTAAAATACACCGAAATACCGAAATTTCCCGCAGTGAAAAGAGATCTCGCCTTGCTGTTGGACAAAAACACTTCTTTTTCGGATATAGAAAAAGTAGCCTGCCGGACGGAAAAGGGATTGCTGAAAGAAGTCATCCTGTTCGATGTGTACGAAGGCACGAACCTGCCGGAAGGGAAAAAGTCGTATGCAGTGAGTTTCATTCTGCAAGACGAAGAAAAGACATTGAACGACAAACAAATCGAAGCGGCAATGTCGCGCATACAGAAAAATCTGGAAGAAAAATTAAACGCAAAACTTAGATAAAAAATGGGAAGAGCATTTGAATACCGGAAAGCAACCAAGTTAAAAAGATGGGGCAATATGGCCCGTGTTTTCACCAAATTAGGCAAGCAGATTACGATTGCCGTAAAAGAAGGCGGTTCCGACCCAGACACCAATCCCCGCCTGCGCGTCCTGGTTCAGCAGTCCAAAAAGGAGAATATGCCGAAGGAAAATGTAGAACGAGCCATCAAAAAGGCGACGGCAAAAGATGCGGCAGACTACAAGGAAATGGTTTACGAAGGATACGGGCCGCACGGAATCGCAATCGTCGTGGAAACGGCAACCGACAATCCCACCCGGACGGTCGCCAACATCCGGAGTTATTTCAATAAGTACGGCGGTTCGCTGGGAACGAGCGGCAGCCTGCAATTCCTTTTCGATCACAAGTGCGTATTCAAAGTGACGCCGAAAGAAGGAGTCGATCTGGAAGAACTGGAATTGGAACTGATTGATTTCGGAGTGGATGAAGTCGAACAGGACGAGGAAGAAAACGTCATCCTGATTTACGGCGAGTTCCAGTCCTACTCCGCTATCCAGAAATATTTGGAAGAAAACGGGTACGACATCCACAGCGCGGAATTCGAACGGATTCCGAACGATTACAAGGAAGTAACCGCCGAACAGCGGGCGGCTTTGGATAAACTGTTGGACAAGTTTGAAGAAGACGAAGACGTTCAAAACGTTTTTCACAACATGAAATAACTGCTTATTATTACCGGGAAATCATGACGCCCTTGCAGATGGTGGACTTAACCACTCAATACAAACACCTACGGAAAGAAATAGAAAAAGCCGTGCAGGATGTTCTCCGGTCGGGGAAATACATCAACGGAGCCGCCGTCGACGCATTGGCTGCCGGCTTGTCGGAATACCTGGATGTAAAGTATGTCATTCCGTGCGCCAACGGAACGGATGCACTTCAGATAGCGCTGATGGCGTTGGACTTGCAGCAGGAGGACGAAATCATCGTGCCGGCATTTACCTACGCGGCTACCGCCGAAGCCATTGCGCTGCTGAAACTGACGCCGGTCCTGGTCGACGTTGATCCGTTGACGTTTAACATCGACGTGAAGAAGGTGGAAGAAGTCGTTACGCCCCGCACAAGGGCGATAGTTCCGGTTCACCTTTTCGGGCAAACGGCGGACATGGAGCCTTTGATGCAGATTGCCCGGAAGTACGGACTGTCTGTCATCGAAGACAATGCGCAAAGTATCGGCTCGACTTACACGTTTCAGGACGGAACGAAAAAGCAGGCGGGGACCATCGGCACCATCGGCACTCTGTCTTTTTTTCCCACGAAAAACCTGGGCGCTTACGGCGACGGCGGCGCGCTGCTGACCGGCGACGAAGACTTGGCGAAAAAGATAAAGATGATTGCCCGGCACGGCCAATCGCAAAAGTATATGCACGAACGAATCGGATGCAATTCGCGATTGGATACCTTGCAAGCAGCCATCCTGAATGTGAAACTGCCTTACCTGAACACATACAATCAGATCCGCATAAGAACAGCAGAGGAATACAACGCGCAACTGAAACCGCTGTCGCATTTGTTGGACGTTCCCCACTGCGCGGCGCAATCCACCCATGTTTATCATCAGTACACGGTGAAAATAAAGCAAGACCGGGACAAAGTGCAGAAACACCTGCAAGAGAAGGGAGTCCCGACAATGATTTATTATCCCCTGCCGCTGCACCACCAACCGGCGTTCAAATACATATTGAAAAAGGGAAGCAACCTGAACGAATCGGAAAACCTCTGCCGGTCGGTACTGTCTTTGCCCATGCATACGGAACTGGACAAGGAACAAATCCAATACATCATTGATCAGTTAAGAAGTTATGAATAATTATCAGGCACATGCAACCGCCGTGATTGACGAAGGCGCCGTCATCGGCAAGGGAACCAAGGTATGGCATTTCTCGCACATCATGGCAGGATCGGTTATCGGTGCAAACTGCAACATCGGGCAAAACGTGGTGATTTCGCCCCAGGTTGTCTTGGGGGATAACGTGAAAGTTCAGAACAACGTATCGGTTTATACCGGCGTTGTTTGCGAAGACGATGTCTTTTTGGGACCGAGCTGCGTGTTCACAAACGTGATAAATCCGAGGAGTTTTATCCCGCGTAAAGACGAGTTCAAGCCGACGCTGGTAAAAAAAGGCGCAAGCATTGGAGCCAATGCGACAATCATTTGCGGGATTACGATCGGCGAATATGCGATGATCGGCGCGGGAAGCGTCGTCACCCGGAATGTGCCGGATTATGCGTTAATTGTGGGGAATCCGGGGAAACAGATTGGCAGTGTGGATAAAGAAGGGAACAAAATTATTAAATTTTAATAGCGTTCCCTTGAATTTTTTATTACTTTTGCGTGATTTTTCAAATAATTAAAAACATATATTTATGAATACTATTTCGCCCATTTTTGGGATTGTTCCGGTCGCTTCCGTGTTAGCGCTCGGATTCGCGTTTTATTTTTACAAATGGATGCTGAAAAAAGAGGAGGGAAGCGATTTAATGAAAAAGATAGCGCAACATGTACGGGTAGGCGCTATGTCTTACCTTCGGCAGCAGTACAAAGTTGTAGGGATTGTGTTTCTCGTGCTGGTCATTCTTTTTTCGATTATGGCCTTCGGTTTTGATTTGCAGAACCATTGGGTGCCGTTTGCGTTTCTGACCGGCGGTTTCTTTTCCGGGTTAGCCGGATTTTTGGGGATGAAAACCGCGACGTATGCCTCCGCCCGGACCGCCCATGCCGCAGAGAAGTCGTTGAATCAAGGGCTTCAGGTCGCTTTCCGGAGCGGCGCAGTGATGGGACTGGTCGTTGTGGGCTTGGGACTGCTGGACATTTCGGGGTGGTATATCTTCCTCAACTGGATTATTCCGGCGGAATCGATCAACGACATGCACAAGCTGACAATTATTACGACAACCATGTTGACGTTTGGTATGGGAGCTTCCACGCAGGCGCTTTTTGCCCGTGTCGGAGGCGGTATTTACACCAAAGCGGCCGACGTGGGCGCCGACCTGGTCGGTAAGGTGGAAGCCGGTATTCCGGAAGACGACCCCCGCAACCCTGCAACGATTGCCGATAATGTAGGCGATAACGTGGGCGACGTAGCGGGAATGGGCGCCGACCTCTACGAATCGTATTGCGGTTCGATACTGGCGACGGCTGCCCTGGGCGCTGCCGCATTCGCCGGATCGGGCAATGTAGAAGCTCAATACAAGGCAGTTATCGCTCCCATGTTGATTGCGGCGGTCGGCATTATCCTGTCGATCATCGGTATCTTTTCCGTCCGGACAAAAGAAAATGCGTCGATAAAGAACCTGCTGCGGTCGCTTTCTCTCGGCACGAACCTCAGTTCGGCGCTAATCGTTGCGGCAACCTTCGGCATTATGTACTGGTTGCAACTGGAAAACTGGGTATGGATTTCCTGCTCGGTGATTGTGGGCTTGCTGGTCGGTATTGTAATCGGTCAGGCGACGGAATATTTCACTTCCCAGTCGTATAATCCCACGAAAAAGGTGGCCAATTCAGGCCTGACGGGACCCGCTACCGTAATCATTTCGGGATTGGGACTGGGTATGATGTCGACCGCCATTCCTGTTATCGCCGTTGTGGTGGGCGTTATTGCGTCTTTCCTGTTTGCTTCCGGCTTCGATTTCAACAATGTAGGAATGGGCTTGTACGGCATCGGCATTGCTGCGGTCGGGATGCTTTCGACGTTGGGCATCACGCTGGCGACCGACGCTTACGGTCCGATTGCCGACAATGCAGGCGGAAATGCAGAAATGAGCGGACTGGGCAAAGAAGTGCGTAAACGGACGGATGCGCTCGACTCCTTGGGCAACACAACTGCCGCCACCGGCAAAGGGTTCGCCATCGGTTCGGCAGCCTTGACCGGTTTGGCTTTACTCGCCTCTTATGTAGAAGAATTAAAGATCGGATTGATCCGCATCGGGCAAACAAGCATGGATGTCGGCGGGCAAACGATAGAAACCGCGAAGGCAAGCTTCGTCGATTTCATGGTTCATTACGATGTAACGCTGATGAATCCCAAGGTTTTATCGGGAATGTTTATCGGTTCGATGATGGCTTTCCTTTTCTGTGGATTGACGATGAACGCCGTAGGGCGCGCTGCCGGGAGCATGGTCGAAGAAGTGCGCCGGCAATTCCGTACCATCAAAGGAATCATGACGGGAGAAGCCGAACCGGATTACGCGCGTTGCGTCGAAATCTCAACCAAGGGCGCGCAGCGGGAGATGATACTTCCTTCCATTCTGGCGATTGTCACGCCGGTAGCCGTCGGTTGGATCTTTGGTGTAACCGGAGTTATGGGACTTCTGGTGGGCGGATTAAGCACCGGCTTTATCCTTGCCATCTTTATGGCTAACGCCGGTGGCGCCTGGGACAATGCCAAGAAGTTTATCGAAGAAGGGAACCACGGCGGCAAAGGTTCGGACTGCCACAAGGCGACTGTCGTAGGCGACACCGTAGGCGATCCTTTCAAAGATACCTCCGGCCCAAGCCTGAACATCCTGATTAAGCTCATGAGCATGGTCGCCATTATCATGGCGGGTATGACCGTCGCATGGAGCCTGTTTTGAAAGGAAAGTTTTAATTTAGTTACTATAAGAAAGCTGCTTCAAAAATCGCGGATTTTTGAAGCAGCTTTCTTTAATGAAAACGTGCGAAACGGATTAGGGGAACAAATAACACAAGGACAGTTCTAAAGAACTGTTTCTAAGTTTTTTATCATAAGAAGAAAGATTGATTAATCCGGCAGCATAATTGAATCTCAGCATGTAATTCTTTTGGTACGTAAAATCGACTCCTATCTTTCCTCCCGCATCAAAAGGCTTGAATCCCTTGTAGGAATAGCTTGCGGCGCCTTCTTCAAACCGGCTATCTTTAAATAAATTGCCGATCTCTTTATGGAACGTGTTTTCACTTTCGGAGAGCCGGGTATCAATACCGGTGATTGTTCCTTTGCCCGAAAATCCATACAGGCAATAGACGCTTAATACCGGCGTAATGCTGAAATCCCGTCCAATATTTATGGCGCTGAAACGGAGCGAAAGGGGTACTAATTCTACCTGGTTCATTACAATATCCAACTTTTGGATATAACCGGCATACTGGGGCAGGAACCCGGATAATTCCGCACTTTTCCTTGCATAAGCGATGCCGGAACCCCAAAACTGATTATAGTTTACGAAGCCTCCCACGCGATACGAAAATTTAGGGCTGATCTCAACGTTCGAGGCAAACATTCCGTTATAAACGCCTCCCGCTTCAATTCCGAATTTTGTTTGGGAACGAACGGAGTATACCACACTTATCACCGCAATTAATAAAATAATTTTTTTTCTCATAAGTAATTTCATTATAAATCTAACTTTCAAATTAATTAAACATTTTACAATATATTGCGCAAATGTAATCTTTTTAAATATAAAAACCGTCTTATTTTCTAAATTTTATTCAAAAAACGTCTTTGTCGTAAAAAAGGCGGCGGCGCTGCTTTTATTTTTCCACACACAATGGCAAGCGTAAATAAGACTCCGGGACGTTTGCCACATACAATGGCAAACGTGAATAAGACTCCGGGACGGGGCTGGCTAAAAAGTCTCAAAAAGCAAATTTCACCCTCCTCACAGAGCCTGTAGATAGGATGTTTTGGGGAAATACCGACTTTTTAGTCAGCCCCTGTCCCGGAGTTCTATTCACGTTTTCCAGGAAAATGGAAAACGGTGGCTGAGCCACCCTCCCGAAGACAAGAATACATTTAAAAATGATTTCCCGTTCTTTTACCCAAAAAAAATCCCCCGCAGCCCGGGCAGCCCGGGTACGGAGGATCTTCTTTTCGTTGCAATTACCTGCTTACACCGCCTTTTCCACCTCCCACACAAAGGCACGGATGCCCTGCATTTCGGTTTCCATGTCCATTTCGTGGATTTTTTCCAGTAAATCGTCCACTTTATGGTCGGGGATTACGGTGAGGATGGAGGAGTTCATGGTAGGCCAGGCGTGGTTTCCGTAATGCGGATCGCCCTGCTCGCTGCCTCTGCCCTGCACTTGTTCCCAGAGAGTGAAACCCCGGATATTCATTTTATCTAAGATGACAATCAACCGGTCTTTATAGGCTTGATTGTAGGGAATAAATACTGCTTTCATATATATATTATGAATTAAGAATGATAGGATTGTCTGTATTTTTTTCTTTTCCTTTTCACGCCGTTTCCTCCGAAAATGGAGTAGAGCGCCGGAACGTAAAACAAGGTCAGCAACGTCGACAGCGTTAGCCCGCCGACAATGGTGATCCCCATCGGCTGCCACATCTCCGACCCGGCTCCCCGGGGGATAGCCATCGGAATCATCCCCAGGACGGTCGTCGCCGTAGTCATCAGGATGGGACGCAGACGGGATCTTCCGGCGGAAACAATGGCTTTGTCGATCGACATGCCGCGTTCGCGGTTCAGGTTGGCGTAGTCGATAAACACAATTCCGTTTTTCACCACGATACCAATCAGCATGACCAGGCCGATCATCGCCATCAGGCTCATGGATTTCCCGGTGATCATCAGCGCCAGGAATACACCTGCCAAACCGAACAGCAGCGACAGGACAATGATAAACGGATAGGTGAGCGATTCGAACTGCGCCGCCATCACGATGTAGACCAGTACCACGCAAAGCACCATCAACAGCATCAAGTCGTTGTTTGTTTCCTGCTGGTCTTCGTACGACCCGCCGATTTTGATGCCGATCTCAGGTGGAATCTTCCCTTCCTCCTGCATTTCGTTTATCACGCCGTTGGCACCGGCAATCACATCACTCAAGGCTGCCTTATACAGAGAACCTTGCACCTTGTTGATACGCTGGCGGTTTTGCCGGTCGATTTGCGGGAGGGATGTCTTTTCGACAATCGTTCCAAGTTCGCGGATACGGATCGGGGCGCCGGCATTGTTGTAAACCGTAATGTTCCGGATGTCCTCCAGCGACTGGCGGTAAGCCTCGTCGTACCGAACCACAATATCGTATTCGTCGCCGTCTTCCCGGTACTTGGAAGTATACTCCCCGTTGATCCGGTCGCGGACGTAGGTGGCTACCGTGGCGGAGTTCAGCCCGTTTTCGGCAAGTTTCACCCGGTCGAAGTCGATCTGGTATTCCGTGCGGTAGTCCTGCCGGCTGATCACGATGTCGCGCAACCCGTTGACAGACGCCAGCCGGAGCTTCATTTCGTCGGCAATCCGGTCGGTCAGCGCCAGGTCGTAGCCGTAAATTTCCACGTCAACCGTACTGGCTCCGGTACCCATACCGCCACCGCCACCGGGAGTCACGGTATATTTGTAGAGTTCCGGCATCGTTTCCAGTTCCTTTCGTATGCCGTCGGCAATATCATAAATGGTCAGCTTTCTCGCGTCGGCATCGACACAACGGAAACGGAATGTAATCAGGTTGGTCCCGTTTTCCTGCATAGCGGCGAAAGAGTTGTTTTCGTCCGCCTGCCCGACGGAAAAGCTGCGGATATTGACCTCTTTTCCATACTTCGCCTGCACCATTTGGGTGATTTTCATGGCGGTTTCGCGTGCCACTTCCATCCGGGTGCCGGTGGGAAGGTGAACGGAAGCCGTGATCATGCTGTTGTCGGAAGCCGGCATAAAGTCGAACTTCACCAGGTTGAGGGCAGGTACCATGATGATGAAAAAGATGGAGAAACAGACCAATAATGTTTTCCAGCGGTTCCTTACGCAGATATTCACGAACTTGCCATAGAGAATATCCAGTTTGTCGAGCATCCTGCGGACCGGTGCATACAGCCGGTCGAACAGTTTCCCCTGCGTGTTGGTCAACCGGAGCATCTGCGAACAGAGCATCGGGGTCAGCGACAAGGCTACGATTACGGAAACCGTGATCATGATGGTGACCATCCAACCCAATTCGCCGAACATCACCCCTGCCAGACCGGTGGTCATGGTGAGCGGGAAGAATACGGCGATAATCGTCAACGAAGAAGCAATTACCGCTACCCCCACCTCATTGGTGGCATACACGGCGGCCTCTTTGGGCGTACTTCCCTTTTCGATATGCTTCGTTATATTCTCCAGCACCACAATCGCGTCGTCGACCACCATCCCGATAGAGATGGAAATAGAGGAGAGCGATATAATGTTCAGCGTACTTCCGGTCGCCATCAGGTAGATGAAAGAGGCGATCAGCGAAATCGGGATTGCAAGGATGATAATCACCGTTGCGCGCCAGCGTCCCAGGAAAAACAGCACGACGATAATCACGAAGATACCGGCGAGCAGGATGGTTTCAACCAGCGAGTCGATGGATTCCTGGATAAAGTCCGAAGAGTCCATGATCAGTGAGAGTTTCACATCGGGAGGAAGTGTTTTTTGCAGTTCGGGAATCAACTCGTTTACCTTCCGGGCAATCTCCACCGTATTGGATCCGGATTGCTTCTGGACAACAATCGTAGCGCCTTTCACCTCGTTGGTAAAAGACTCCTGAATACGGCTCTGGATGGTATCGCTGACGGTCGCCACGTCTTTCAGGTAAATATTTTTCCCGTTGTGGCTGCCCAGGACAATGCCCGCCAGTTGACCGCTTTCCTTAAATTCGCCTTCCACCCGCAGCGCGTAGGTAGCCGTTCCGACGTCGAAACTTCCCGCCGGCACGTTCAGGTTTTCCGTCCGGATCACATTGGAAATCTGCTCGACCGTCAGGTTGTACGCTTCCAGCTTTTCGGGCGCAACGTTGACCTGCACCTGCCGTTGCGGCGCTCCGGAAACGGTCACCGCACCCACGCCTGCCACCCGGTTCAGCGGATTGGCGACTTTTTCGTCCAATATCTTATACAGCGCGTTGACACTCTCGTCCGCCGTGGCAGAATAAATAACGACCGGAATCATATCCATGCTGAACTTGAAGATGATCGGATTGCTCACATCATCGGGGAGCTGGGACTTGACCATATCGATTTTGTCCCGCACGTCGTTTGTGGCGAGGTTAATATCGGTTCCGTAATTGAACTCCAACGTAACCAGCGACATATTGTCTTTGGATTGGGAAGTTATCTTCTTCAGGTTTTCGACCGTATTCAATGAATTTTCCATCGGCCGGGTGACATTCGTTTCGATGTCCGAAGCGCTGGCGCCCGAATAAGCCGTGATGACGGTCAGGGAGTTAACTTCTATATCGGGAAATAAATCGATCGGCAACCGGGTCAGGGAAAATAATCCCATGATAGCGACTCCGACGAATATTAAAGCGGTAGTAATCGGTTTTTTTACCGCGGATTCATATAAACTCATTATCTTGTAATTTTTTTTGTTTCTTATTTTTTATTTCTCAACAGAGGTGCCGTCAATCAGGCGGCTTTGCCCCGCCGTCACCACTTCATCTCCCGGATTTATACCGGAAAGGATTTCGTAGTTGGCGCCCAGCCGCAGCCCAAGCTCTACCTTACGGTATTTGGCAAGACCGCTTTCCACGATGTAAACGTATTTGTCGTTCGACCCCGCCTGTTTTTGGACTGCCATATCCGGAACAACAATGCTTTGCTTTGATCCGAAGTTCAGTTCCACGCGGGCATACATTCCCGGGCGCACTTTTGCGTCTTTGTTGTGGATTGCCACCTCTACGCCGAACGTATGCGTCGCCGCATCAATGGTGGGATAAACCAAGCTCACCTTTCCGGTAAAACTTTCATTTTCGTACACATCCAGCTTGATATTAGCAGGCATTCCGAGTTTTACCTTTGTGAAATCGGTTTCCGACACATTGATGATGGCTTTCAACGGATTCAATTGTTGAACGGTCAGTACCGGCAACTGCGCGAAAACATCGCCGTTGTCGTAGTTCCGTGCCGTCACGATTCCGTTGATCGGGCTTCTCAACTGCGTATTGTCCCGTATATTTTTGATGGCTGCCTTCAAAATATCGATTTGCGTTTTCATCTGGTCTACCTGTTGCTGGGCAATCCCACCGACTTTCAACAGTTCGGTGTAGCGGGCATAATCGCGTTCCAGATTGGCGAGTTGAGCATTTTGCTGTTGCAGGTTGGACGATTCCATTTGCACCAGTAATTGTCCGACATTCACCCTGTCGCCGATTTCCACGTAAATCTTTTCGATTCGCGCCGGGATTGCCGGTGTGATATGATTGATCACATCCGCCTGAACATTTGCCGTGTAGCCGGAAATGTTATCCACCGTCTGCATCGTTGCCACCGTCGTACTCACTTTGACTTTTGCATCTTCCGGAGAAGTTTCCTGCGTTTTTTCCCCGCAGGAGATCAAAATCCCTAAACTCAAAAGAGGTAATAATTTAATCAGTTTTTTAGTTTTCATTATTCATTATTTTTTTAGTAAACGAGTAGATGAGTAAACAAGAAAAGGCTTGTTTGACCGTACTTTCATTTACCGGTTCACCTGTTTGTTTTTAATTCATTAACTATTATTTATTTGCTTGTCTCTTTTTACCGGTTTACGTCTACGCCCAGTGTTTTGTCCAAATCTGCTTTGGCGGCGAGGAAATTGTATATCGCCTGATTGAATGCCAGGCTTGCCTGCGTTAATCCCAACTGCGCATCGTTCAGGTCGAGCAGCGTTCCCATACCGGTGTCGTATAATTTCTGGGAAATTTCGTATCCTTTCTGTGCTTGCGCAATCACATCTTTGGTCGAAAAGACTTGTTCCACATAATTCGCCATATTGTTTATATTATTGTTTACGGCCAATTTAAGATTCCGTACCACATCTTCCCGTTGCCAGTCCATTTCTTCCATAGAGATTTTCGTCTGCCGGATTTCACTGTGTTTTTTCAATCCGTCGAAAATCGGGATGGAGATATTCAAACTGACGGACGAACTGGGGTTCCACCGGTAATCGCCGAATTTGAAATTGTTGCTCATCGACATATACATAAAATTACCCGCAATGGCGATTGTCGGATAATACTGCGATTTATAGAGTTCCATCGACTTTTTCAACTGTTCTTTTTGAATGTCGAATTTTTTCAGGTCAGAGTTGTAGACCAGCGAAGTGTCGGCGTTCAGTATCTCGCCGTAAAGACCTTCTTCGTAATCCAATAAGCTGCCGTCTATCGAAATTTCCATATCAATGTCGACGCCCATAAGCGCTTTCAGCGACAGCGAAGCGATGTTGTACGCATTCTGCGCCTGAATCAGGTTCGGCTTGATATTTTTGGCGTTTACGTCTGCACGAATCAGGTCGAATTCGGAAACAATACCCTGTTTGTATTTCTCGTTGATGTTGTCGTAGCTCAGGACGGCATTGTCGTAACTCTGCCGGAGTACATGCAAGGCGTCTTTCGCCAGAAGCGCACCGTAATACGCTTTCCGGATCGCATTCACCATATTGATTTTGGACGACCGGGCATTTTCTACTGCCAATTCCGTATCCAGACTGGAGATTTCCAGCGTTTTCCAAAGCGTGGGAACAACGACCGGCCAGTTCAATTGAAATCCGCCCGACCAGTTGTTGCTTCGCCCGATGGTGATTCCTCCGTCTCCGCTCGAAACGGAATTTTCGGCAATCTTCTGGAACAAAGTTCCCGGCACATAACCGCTCGTTTCAGCCAGCGTCGCCTCCATCCCCATAAGAATCGGATCGAACATCGAATTTCCTCCGGCATTGTCGTCGTCCCCTCCCATATACATCACCTGTTTTTTCAATGTCCGGCTGTACTGCCCGACGGCGTCAATCTGCGGATAAAGCGCCGATTGGCTTGATTTTTTTGCATACTTCTTTTTCTGCACATCCAAATCGGCAATTTTAACAGAAGGGTTTTCGTTCAGCGCAATTTCAATCGCCCGTTCCAACGTTATTTCGAGAGGAACCTGCTCGTTTTGCGCATTTGTCATAAAAGGCACCAGCAGCACTGATGCGAAAAACATCTTTTTACCTAATCTTAATTTCATATTTACTTTTTTACCTATTTTGATTTAACTGCAAACAATGCAACGGCATCCCTCAGGCTTCCACTTTCAATGCCGATACAATCTTGTTTATTTTTTCATTTCCCAGCGGCGTGGCAATTCCACGGATAAAATTGAGAATGATTGCCCGGATAAATTCATTTATCGAATACTTGTCGGTCGGAATGAAATCGCCGTCCATCAGCGCTTTGAACTGGCTTTTCAACAGCCAGATCAAAATTTCGAAATTAATATCATCCCGTATCAGTCCCTGATCGACTCCTTTTTTCATCAAAGGCATAAACACATGCGTGTCTTCTTTTTGCTTACACTCGATTTTCTTGTAAATATTCGCGTGGTATTTCCTCAAATCGTGTGTAATGGTTTTATGTACGTTCCGCATGTTGTTGAGATGCTTGGCGTAAATCCGCATCAAGGTGTCGATCACGTCTTCCGAATTATTGACCAGTTCGTTTATTTCCTCGTCGGTTTTTTCCATGTGCGCGTTGACACATTTTTCCAAAAGCTCTTCCTTATCCCGGAAAACTTCATAAAGCGTTCGTTTGGAGATGCCCAACTCGTTCGCGATGTCGGACATGGTCATACTCTTGATTCCGTTATTGAAAAAAAGAAGTGACGCTTCTTTTATGATTCTGTCTTTTAATTCCATTTCTACGTCCTTTTTTATTGTAAGACAAATAACCTTGGAAAATATTTTATCCGGCGGCAAAGGAAATGAAAACTTTTGGAACAATAAAAGTTTTCCTATTTTAATTTTGTTAAAAATGAATAATACTACTTACTGCGTTTTATTTTCCGCAAAGTAATTTGAAAAGATGACGGAAAACAAACAAGAGTCGCCCAAAAAGAGCGGAATTTCGATGAATGAGTAGATTTTTTCGACGAAAGGCGTCGCGCCGGGAAGTCTTCGATTGATGCTGCAAAGTATAATTCGGCAGATTCGCCGCAGGCAAACCCACTGGCTGCATTATGTGCTGCCCAGGTCCGACCGGAAACCCGCCCGCGCCGGGAGCCGGGATGCCCGCCGGATGCCGCTTAAAGATTGTTTTTACATTTATATGGATTATCTGTTCCCCGTTCGGTTAACGTTCGGTCGACAAAATCCGGTTCCGGTAAAGACAACCCCGATATAAACAGGAGAACGATGATTTTTGAGTAATGGATGATAAGACGTGTTCAACTCACCGTTCACCATTCATCGCTCAAAAAAGTTGCCTTTACCATTTACCGGAAATACTTTGTCCAAATTCATGTCTATTATGGTTATTCCGTACACATCATTATTATCTGCACAAAAATAAACGATTCCTTTCACTTTACACGAATTATTTTGTATCAAATAATTAGACATCGCGTTTATATTTCTGACATATTGCGGTTGTCTGTTGGGATTCCGGAGTCCCGAAGGGAAGCTATTTAAAAAGAACGAAGCGCAGGACTTGTAACCTGTACGTTTGTCCCACGCTTTATCTTGCTTTATCTTCTAAGGTAACAGGCGCTTATGCGGGGAGGGTAGGGGGCGCCTGTTTTTATACACAGAGAATCCCTTCCTTTCAACCGGTTGTATCGATAAATTGTTGAATGGTCAGTTTCTCTTGCAGCGCACGGTAGGCATCCCACCCTTGGCGTATTTTACGGTGCCCGCATTACGACTACCGTCCCATAGATTTACGGTGTACGTATCTCCCGGGGAACCGGGATAGGACGATGAAGATGTTACATGCACACCCTGTCCCCAGTATGTAAAGTCGCCCGCCCAACTGGTTCCCACTAACAGTATGTCCATGCCGTTTCTGTTTTCATAGCTCGCATGACTTTCGCCGGGGAAGTCGGGATCCCTGATTTCATTGCCGATCCTCGTCTTGCTTCTTATCTTTAACCCGGCATTATTCTTCCCTGCATTGGATGAATAAATTTGGCTTTCGTCGTCGTTCAGGACTTGAATCAACGCTGTCCATTCGGCATTTGTCGGCACATGCCACCCGGCGGGGCATATTCCCTGGCGATTCGTTGGGTTTTCGTCTGTATAATCATCGTCCGTGGGGATAATATTATTGGCGCCCGGCCAAGTATAATGCAATCCGTATTCCGGATGTGCTTCAAAAAGGGCTTTGTCTCCTTTCGGGTAATAATAATATTTACGTGACTCCGCGTTCGAATTGCGATTTTCCTCCAAATCGGTATAGCTCTCATTGCGGGTGGAACGCAGGTTCATGGTCATCCATGTGCCGGCGCTGCCGAAGTCGCCGGTGCAGTAGTAGTTGCCTTCCAGATCTTTTACCGCCTGCGGGCATACAATCACCGTGAACACGTTGGATATATCCGTGCCGAAAGTGTTGGTTGCCGTGCAGCGGTAATGGAATTTCCCGCCGGCGTTGACCGGAACATCGCAATCGGCACCGGTTGCATCCTGAATATCCTGCCATCCGTCTACGCCATCGTCGGACTGTTGCCACTGGTAAGTGGGTACAAGTCCGTAGCCCTTCGCCGTAACCGACAGGGTCAACGGCTCTTCCAGTTCGGTGATTTTCGTTGCGTCGTATGCCGGGACCGTAATCTCCGGTGCCGAATGAGCGATGATCGCCGTCCACTGTTCGCCGTTCCAAATGTAGATGCTGGGACCACCCAGATTGGTTCCGGAATTATAGACCATCATACCTTTG
>JAIRSN010000253.1 GCA_031255425.1 Dysgonamonadaceae bacterium | reverse complement strand
TTTGTTCCGGCGATCGGGTCTTTCCGGACGGGGCAACAATACTTTACGGGAGAGTTTGAACTTTCCGGATTTCGGGTCAATGTCTATCAGTTTCACCTGAACCATATCGCCTTCTTTTATACCGGCTTCTTCTACGGAATTCAACCGCGTCCAGTCAATTTCGGAAATATGCAACAGCCCGTCTTTTCCCGGAAGGAACTCTACAAAAGCGCCGTAGGGCATAATAGAACAAACCCGGCCTTCATATACTTCTCCGACTTCCGGAACGGCAATAATGGCTTTGATTTTGTCCATTGCCGATTTAATTGACTCGCTGCCGGTGCCGGCTACCTCTACGCGGCCGACCATTTTGCGCAAGCCGTCCTTGTCGGTATCTTCAATCTCTTCGATGGTAATGACGGTGCCGGTATCTTCCTGCATTTTCTGAATAATCTTTCCGCCCGGCCCAATGACCGCACCGATAAAGTCTTTCGGAATAATTATCACCTCGATTCTCGGAGCATGTTCTTTCAAATCTGCGCGCGGTTCGGAAAGCGTTTCCATCATCTTACCCAGAATATGTTCGCGGCCTTGTTTTGCCTGAGCCAGCGCTGTTTCGAGAATCTCGTACGAAAGTCCGTCTACCTTGATGTCCATTTGCGTCGCAGTGATTCCGTCGCGCGTTCCGGTCACCTTGAAATCCATATCTCCCAGGTGATCTTCGTCGCCCAGAATGTCGGAAAGGACCGCATATTTGGCGCCCTTGTTTTCGGAAATCAAGCCCATCGCAATACCCGAAACCGGTTTTTTGATCTGTACGCCGGCATCCATCAACGAAAGCGTTCCGGCACAAACGGTTGCCATCGAGGACGAACCGTTGGATTCCAAAATATCGGATACAATGCGGATCACATACGGATAGTTTTCGGGAATCATCGGTTTTAATGCCCTGTGAGCCAGATTGCCGTGACCGATTTCGCGGCGGCCGACGGAGCGTTGCGGACGGGCGTCTCCGGTTGCGAAAGGAGGAAAATTATAATGCAACAGGAAGCGTTCTTTCTCGTTGTTCAACACATCATCAATGATTTTCTCGTCCAGTTTGGTACCCAGGGTCACCGTTGCCAGGGCTTGCGTTTCGCCCCGGGTGAAAAGTGCCGAACCGTGAGGACCCGGAATAAAATCGGCTTCCGACCAGATAGGACGGATCTCTGTTGTTTTGCGGCCATCCAAGCGGATTCCTTCGTCCAGGATGCAACGGCGCATGGCTTCTTTTTCCACATCGTGGTAATAGCGGTCAATCAAAGCGGCTTTTTCATCCGTAAGATCTTCTTCGGCAAATTGCGCCTTGTATTCGTCTACTACTTCGCGGAAAGCATCGCTGCGTTCCTGTTTCGGTTTTCCCGCTCTGGCGATGGCATATACCTTATCATAGAGTTTTTCTTTAACGTCTTTCCGCAACTCTTCATCATTTACTTCGTGGCAGTATTCACGCTTGACGGTCGTGCCGACTTCTTCCATAAATTCGATTTGAGCCCGGCACATTGTTTTAATCGTTTCGTGCGCATATTTGATGGCGTCCAGCAGTTCCGCTTCGGAAACCTCTTTCATTTCGCCTTCTACCATCATAATATTGTCGATCGTCGCGCCCACCATAATGTCCATATCGGCTCGTTTCAATTCCTTGACTGTGGGATTGATTTTAAACTCGCCGTCGACACGGGCGACACGCACTTCCGCAAGCGGACCGTTGAACGGAATCGTGGAAACCGCCAATGCCGCAGACGCCGCCAAACCGGTTAAAGCATCCGGAATATCTTCGCCGTCGGTGGAAAAAAGGATGATGTTCACAAAAACTTCCGCATGGAAATCGTCCGGGAACAGCGGGCGTAACGCACGGTCTATCAAACGGTCGGTCAGGATTTCGTAATCAGACGGCCTGCCTTCCCTCCGCATAAAACCTCCGGGAAAACGACCGAAAGCAGAAAATTTCTCTTTGTACTCGACTTGCAGGGGCATGAAATCGACTCCCGGATTTGCATCTTTCGCTGCGGTAACCGTAGCCAATATCATTGTATTGTTCATTTTCAATACCACCGCTCCATCGGCTTGCTTCGCCAATTTTCCTGTCTCTAATGTAATTGTGCGTCCATCGCACAATTCAATTGTTTTAACAATAGGATTAATCATAAATCTTCTTTAATTTTTTTCTCTTTTAAATTCCGGCAAAGATAACTAAAAATTAACAAAATAGCTTACCTTTGCAAATTAATTTTCAATTATTATCGTATGAAAAAACGGATTATTCACAGCGTTTTCTGCCTTTTGCTTCTTCTTTTTACATCGTGTGGAAATAAAAATCAGGAATTTACTGTTTGCGGAATGATTACGGGCGAGGATACCGGCAAGATGCTTTACCTGGAAAATATCGGAACTTCTAAAATCACGGTACTTGACTCGACCGGGTTGGAATCCGGCGCTTTTGCCTTTCGATACCGCCGGCCGGACGTTCCCGATTTTTACCGTTTGCGCTGGGGAAATCAAATCATCCATTTCGCCATCGACAGCACGGAAAGGATAAGCATCCACGCCGACGGCGCTCATTTCGCCCAAAACTACACGCTGGAAGGCGACACCGCCGAATCCCAAAAAATAAAAGAATTGACGCTTTTGCAACTGAATACAAGCCAACGGTATAATGAATTGCAGAAAAAATACGAAGCCGGAGAACTCTCCCTCGATCGTTATCAAAGCGAAACCCGTGCGGTTATCGACCGTTACAAGGCAAGGGCAAAGGAATACATCGTTTCCGATTTCCTGGCGACTTCATCCTATTTCGCCCTGTTTCAGCAGATCAATAACCAAATGATTTTCGATATTTACGACAAGGACGATCAGAAACTTTTCGGCGCCGTTGCCAATGCATGGAACACGGCGTATCCGGAATCGCTCCGCGCCCTTCAGTTGAAAAACCTGTTTGCAACCGCACGGTCGGCGACGCGGAAAGAACGCCCGATCGAAGTCACCGAAGGAGACTTTAAAACCCTGTTCGACATTTCCCTTCCTTCTATCGACGGAAAGGAAATCCGCCTGTCGGATGTATGCCGGGGGAAAACAACGCTGATTGATTTTACAGCCTACGCAATAAAAGAATCGCCTTTGCATAATTTGCAACTGGCGGAATTGTACGACAAATACAGGGCGAAAGGGCTGGAAATATACCAGGTCGCATTGGATCCCGATGAACATTTCTGGAAAAATGCCGCGGCGAGCCTGCCCTGGATTTGTGTGTTTGACGCGCAATCCGTTTATTCGCCCATTGTCCGGAAATACAATGTTGCCCGGATTCCTACGGCATTTATCCTGAGCAAGGAAGGCGAAATCGTACAGCGAATCGAAGATTACGAACAGCTGGAGGGAAACCTGGCAGGCTATTTGAATTCGTTTTGAACAAAAGAAACGGATTTTATGTTATAAAACATAAACAGGAATTTGCCTTTTGTGTAAAAGTTATTTACTTTTGTAATACTGTTTAGAGAAGACGAGAAGGAGAGTTCCGATCTGTTGGTCGGAATTCTTTTTATTTGCGTTACGAAAAGCACGGTATATAATTCATTTAATAACAGAAAATTATGGCTATAAGCTACATGACTAAAGAGGGATACAATAAGTTGCTGGAAGAAGTAAACTATTTGGAATCCGAAAAACGCCCGGCAATAACAAGGCAGATAGCCGAAGCGCGGGACAAGGGTGATTTATCCGAAAATGCAGAGTATGACGCAGCGAAAGAGGCGCAAGGCATTTTGGAAAGTAAGATCGCGCAGTTGAAAACCTTGATTTCGAATGTGCGCCTGATTGATGAAAGCCGGATTTCGACCGACAGCGTGCAAATCCTGAACAAGGTGACGATCCGGAACACCAAGACAAACCAGGAAGTGGTCTACACGCTGGTATCGGAGAGCGAAACGGATTTGAAAACCGGCAAGATTGCCATCAATACGCCCATCGGGAAAGGATTGATGGGCAGGAAAGTCGGCGAAATCGTAGACATAAAAGTTCCTTCGGGCATCCTGTCGTTTGAAATCATGAACATTTCGCTATGAGCATCTTCCGTAAAATTATAAACGGTGAAATTCCTTCCTATAAAGTAGCCGAGGACGAACGTTTTTACGCTTTTCTGGACATTCACCCGGTGGCACAAGGACACGTGCTGGTGGTGCCGAAAAAGGAAACCGACTATCTTTTCGACCTGGACGACGACACCCTGTCCGGCATGATCCTGTTTTCCAAAAGATTGGCGCACGCCATGAAAGAAGTGATTGCTTGCAAAAGAATAGCCGTAACGGTTATCGGACTGGAAGTGCCTCATGCCCATATCCACTTGATTCCCATCAACAAAGAGTCGGACTGTTCGTTTAATGGCCCGCGAAAAGAATTGACACCCCAAGCGTTTGAAGAAACCGCGCGATTGATAGCGAATGCTTACGTATGAATATCCGGACTTTTTTTTGCGCGCTTTTTTGCCTCCTGCTGCTCAGTTGTTCCAACCGGAAAATGTACAGCGAATCCCATCCCGGCTTACAAATCATCCGGTTTGATAATTACCTGTACCGCTACCTGACGCAGCCCGGCGACCGTGAAATACCGGACTCCTGCAGCAAGGCTTTTTTTCCTGCATACGGCGAAAAAATCCTCCGGATCGGGCATCCGGATTCGCCCGGTTTCCAGGACCGGCTGCGGACTTTCTTTGCCGAACCGGCGCTCGACGCTTTATACCGCGATGAGCAAACTAAATTTGCCGATATTTCGGAAATCAATGCGGAACTGTCGCAGGGAATGGAACGCCTGTTCTCGCATTTTCCCCAACTCAAACCGCCGGCGGTTTACCTGCATGTTTCGGGATTGAACCAGAATGTGATTGTTACCGACGAAATCCTGTCTTTGTCGGCGGATAAATACCTGGGGGCGGATTATCCGCTTTACCAGGACTTCTTTTACGCCTACCAGCGGCAACAGATGTCGCCGGACCGGATGGTGCCCGATTACCTCCTGGGGTTTCTGATGGCGAATCTTCCGTTTGAAGGCAACGAAGACGTCCTGTTAGACCGGATGCTCTATGAGGGGAAGTTGCGGTATTTGCTGTCGCAGTTTCTTCCGGACCGGAATGCCTGGGAATGGGTGGCTTACAACGAGGAACAGTACACCTGGTGCCTGACGCATCAATCCCGGATATGGAAAACGGTGCTGGAGAACCAACACCTCTTCCGCTCCGATTATGTGACCGCTTCGCAATACCTGAAGGAGGCGCCTCACACGGCTTCGTTGCCGGTGGAGTCGCCGGGCAGGGTGGGTATCTGGCTGGGGTACCGGATCGTCGCTTCGTACATGAAAAATCATCCCGGAACCGGACTGCCGGAACTGATGCGCCTGACGGATTACAGGGAATTGCTGAAATTATCGAAGTATCACCCGGATAAAAGCCGGTAGTTCAGGAGATGTACGTTTCCAGTAACCGGCAGTCTTCCTCCGGCTGCAAGGCAATGCGCCCGCCGGTTTCCGCCGGAACCAACACCGTTTCTCCCTGCCGCAGTTCGATGGAATGATTCCCGGCATCCGTCAACTTCAACTTTCCCGACAAACAAATATAGATCACAAAGGTATCCCGGTGCTGCCGGTGAAGGAGGGTTCCCTTCTTTCCTTCAATCAAATAAGTGGTGAAATAGGGACAGCGAACCAATTCCCTGTTTTCTCCGGAAGAGGCGTAGTCCGTTTTATAGTTGGGATACACCCTGTAATCAATGGCATCCTTTGCCAGCTCCGTGTGCAGTTCGCGCGGGTTCCCGTTTGCATCCGTCCGGTTGTAGTCGTAAATCCGGTACGTGATGTTGGATGTTTGCTGGATTTCCGCAATGAAACACCCCGCGCCGATGGCGTGTACGCGGCCGGCGGGCAGGAAGAAAACATCCCCCGCCCGGACCGTGTGTCTTTGCAGGTATTGCATAAACGAATCGTCTTTCAGGCTTTGCACATACGTTTCCGCATCCATCTCTTTTTGGAAGCCGGAATAAAGGAAGGCGTCTTTCGCCGCTTTGACCACGTACCACATCTCCGTTTTCCCGAAAGAATGATGCCGTTTGCCCGCCAGCGCATCGTCCGGATGTACCTGGATGGAAAGCGCTTGCCGGGCGTCGATAAATTTGATTAACAACGGGAAGGTCGTGCCGAAACGTTCGAACACCGGCTTGCCCACCAAGCGTTCGCCGCCGGTTTCGAGGAGTTCGGCCAGGGATTTCCCCTTTAAATCGCCGTTGGACACAATGGATACGTCGCCGGGGACGCCGGAGATTTCCCAGCTTTCGCCGATTCCGGACTGTTGCGGGTGTATGTTTTTGAACGGACAGATGGCGTCCCCTCCCCAGAGGACGGATTTTAACAGGGGTTCGAATTTGAGTGGATACACGGTGATTTTGTTTTTATGATTTATACTCTTTTCAATACAACGGCGGTTCTTGCCGGCAGGTACAGTTTCAGCCATTCCTTTTTTTCTTTTTCGTAAAGCGGATCGCCGGTGGTGAAATGTTCGACGGAATCATCGGCGAGCCCGAAGCCGCCGAATTGCGGATGATCCGTGTTGAGAACGGTTTGGTATTTCCCCGGAGGAACCAGGAAACCGTAACCGGTAAACGAGCGCTCCGGGCTGAAATTGAAAACAAACAGCCACTCGCCGCGGCGGAACGCCAGGACCTGGTCTCCGTCGCTGTCCCACACCTTTTGGAGGGGGATCGCCTGGAAATTCCCGGCGCTTCCCACCAGGCGGATCATCGCCCGGTCGAAGGCGCCCAGGTATTTGTATTTCAGGTCCGGATTGTCGACTAAGTTCCATTGCCGGCGGGCGTATTTGTACGACCAGCCGTTGTCTTGCCGCGGGAAATCGATCCATTCCGGATGCCCGAATTCATTCCCCATAAAGTTCAGGTAGCCGCCGTTGACGGTTGCCGCGGTGACCAGCCGGATCATTTTGTGCAGGGCGATTCCCCGGTCGACGGCGAGGTGGTGGTCGCCCACCGTCATGTGCCAGTACATCTCGGCGTCGATCAGGCGAAAGATGATGGTTTTGTCGCCCACCAGCGCCTGGTCGTGGCTTTCCGCGTAGCTGATGGTCTTTTCGTCGGCGCGCCGGTTGGTCACCTCCCACCAGATTCCGGAAGGATGCCAGTCCTGGTCTTTCTTTTCCTTGATGATTTTGATCCAGTAATCGGGGATGTTCATCGCCATCCGGTAGTCGAATCCGTAGCCGCCCCGGTCTACCGGAACCGCCAGTCCGGGCATCCCGCTCACCTCCTCCGCGATGGTGATGGCGTTTGCGTTTACCTCGTGAATCAGCCGGTTCGCCAGCGTAAGGTAACAGATGGCGTCGGTGTTCTGGTTGAGGTTGTAGTAGTTGTCGTAACTGCCGAACGCCTCGCCCAGGCCGTGGCTGTGGTAGATCATCGACGTCACGCCGTCGAAACGGAAGCCGTCGAAGCGGTATTCCTCCAGCCAAAACCGGCAGTTGGACAGCAGGACGTGCAGCACCTCGTTCCGCTCATAATTGAAGCAGAGCGAATCCCAAGCCGGGTGTTCCCGCCGGTGGTCGCCGTAGAAGTACTGGTCGTACGAACCGTCGAACCGCCCAAGTCCCTCGACTTCGTTTTTCACGGCGTGCGAATGCACCAGGTCCATGATGACGGCGATGCCCATCGAGTGGGCGGTATCAATCAATTCCTTCAGGTCGTCGGGCGTTCCGAAGCGCGACGAGGCGGCGAAAAAGCTGGACACGTGGTAACCGAAGGAACCGTAGTAGGGATGTTCCTGAATCGCCATAATCTGGATGGCGTTGTAGCCGCCGTCCTTGATCCGGGGCAACACCTGCTGCGTAAATTCCCTGTAAGTACCCACTTTTTCCTCGCCGGTCGCCATGCCGACATGACATTCGTAGATAAGAAGCGGCCGGACGTTGGGCGTGAATTGTTTCACCTTGTATTGATAGGCGGTTTCGGGATGATGCCAGACCTGCGCGCTGAAAACGAGCGTGTTTTCGTCCTGCACCACCCGCTGCGCCCAGGCGGGAATCCGTTCGCCGGCGCCGCCGTCCCAATAGACTTTCAGTTTATAGCGGTCTCCGTGGCGAAGCGCTTCCGGCGGCAGGAGGATTTCCCAGATACCGTGTTCGAGTCGGCGGAGCCGGTATTCCGGTTGTTCGCGCCACTGGTTGAAATCGCCCGTCAGGTAGATTCCGGTGGCATGGGGCGCCCACTCGCGGAACGTCCACCCGGAATCCGCCGGGTGCAAACCGAAATAGTGGTGCCCGGACGCAAAATCACTCAAGCGTCTTTCCCCGTTTTGGGTCAACTCCTTTTCTTTTTGGAGGAAACCGGCGTACCGGTCCTCGATAGCCGGACGGTAGGGCTCAAGCCAGGGGTCGTTCCGGATTAATTCTAAAGGCTTCACTGTTTTTGTGTTTTAAATATAAATGGATATGAAGATAAAACACAAAGGTAAACGAAAAATTTTATATTTAGAGGCTCAGCCGCTTTTATAATTTTAAAGAATACGGTGTATCGGTTTGGCTGCGGATTATCATCATCTTATACCTATATATAATGAATAATAAAACGCACAATGCCGTATCCTATGCTTCCCCAAATTATAAAAGCGGCTGCGCCGCAGCCGCCAATTATTTGTTTTAAAGAAAAATCTGCTTGTTTTTGTGCGGAATTGACATTAAAAGATAAAAATACTCTGTAACGATGAAAAGCAGCACCAAAAAAATTTCTTTTAACTTCCACCGGACGGCAATCCCAGTCGTGCAGCAACAAAGAATAGCACTTTTGCCTCGTGTCGGAAATCATTTTTTTAATGTGTTTAAATTATTTTTTCAGAGCGACGGTAACTTTCCAACTGAATTTACGACGTCGCCCCGGGGCGACGATAACTTTCCAACTGAATTCACGACGTCGCCCCGGGGCGACGATAACTTTCCAACTGAATTC
>JAIRSN010000246.1 GCA_031255425.1 Dysgonamonadaceae bacterium | reverse complement strand
ATTGATAACAAAAAATAACATTGGAAATCTGTTTTTCTTGGAAAAAGGTGAAAGCGCAAAGAAGTGATTCTCTACGCTTTTTATGTACTCAGATGGCTGATATAAAGAAATATTTGCAGAAAACGGAGTCATGGTTGCGTCGCCGCATCCGAATGTGTATATTGGGAACAGTGGAAACGGACAAAGACAAAGTATGCAAATCTGCTAAAACTTGGCGTATCCAAACGGACAACGAGCTATCGAGCCATACTCGCAAGGGTTATTGACACATCGTCAACAGTTGGATATTTTTTCCACCATTATCACTAACAACTGCTTGAAATCGGCGGGAATAGCGGAAACCGCCACCCCCTTCACGCAACTAACCTGCAAGCATTTGAAATCAAACCGCTTGCAGGTTAGTAATATAAAAGGTTGTTTTGTTTCAGAAGCAAGGCGGACGATGTAGTAACCTTTCCAACGCCGCCCTGTACTGACCGTTATAACAATACTTTCCGGGCAACCGTCTTTTGTCCGTCGCTTACGACAAAGATTTTCACGCCCGCCGATATTTCATTCCTTTTGAGCGTCAGCGAACCGTTGAGGGTA
This sequence comes from Dysgonamonadaceae bacterium, assembly GCA_031255425.1. Classification (GTDB taxonomy): domain Bacteria; phylum Bacteroidota; class Bacteroidia; order Bacteroidales; family Azobacteroidaceae; genus Azobacteroides. The sequence continues at coordinate 4,621 of JAIRSN010000246.1, read as the reverse complement.
GAGCGGGTAATGACCCTGCCGTCCAACTGCACCACCTGCAACGACAGCGGTCGATTCGCCTTGCTGATAACAAATACCTCGTCTTTCGATTGGTAAAGCATAAACAACTCGTCCGGAGCCGAAACGTTCGCAAGACCCGCCTTGATTGTGCCGTTTCCCCACTCGTAAGCGCCGACGTCGGGTTTCGTTCCCGATTCGGCTTCGGCATCGGCACGCGCCTGTCCGCGGATGTCGGTTTCCGGAACAACTTCTTCCCCGAAGAAAAATACTTCCCCGCGTTCCAACCCGGCATCAATCAAAGGACTTGCTTCATTGTTTATGGCAATATACGGCACAAAGAACGGAGCATCGGAACTCGCTTTCGTCAGGTAATCATCCATTCCGAGGTTGGCAAAATCCGACAAACTCTGCGAAATAAGATTGCCCTGGTTTCCGGTTACGAAATCCGGTTCCCGCGAAGAAGCCGGCATTTTCAACGCTATCAGCACATTGTTGTACGCCCGGGTTGTTTGCCCGTTGGTGTTGAAATCGGTTTTCAACAGCGGTGCGCTGGTGGAGGAATCATCATACGAAAAGGCAACATTGTTGATAAACAACACCTTATTTTGGTTCTCTATGCTCACCGCCGGAGCGCTGCCGTAAAAAGTATTGTTCACCAACACCCCGTCGATAGGCACCTTGTTTCCATAATATTGCATGTTGTAGTCGAAATGAACGGCGGCGCCGACATTGCCGGAAGTCGGCTGGACGGCTTTGTTTTCGAAGAATGCGCAGTTGAAAATTTTCACTTCGCAGAGGTCGCCGACATTCGCTTGCCCGTTGCCGCTGCGGTCGTAGAACCCGATGGCAGAGCCGTCGCCTTTCAGGACCGTGTTGTTGTCAAACGTACAGTTTTCGACCAATAAGTAGGACAAAACGCCCCGCCTGCCTCCCTGCAATATGGCGGCGCCTTCTACGTAATCGTTCAATGTTGTTTTGTTGTCCTTGAAATACGAATTGCGCACCGTTACCTGTTCGGCGCGGCAACCCAAAGCGGAGCCTCCGCACTGGCTGGCGTTGTTGATAAACTGGCAGTTTTCGACGGTTATTTCTTTCCCGACAAAGATAATCACTGCCCCCATGTTGTAATTTTCCGTGGTTTTATCCCTGAATGTGATGTTGTTGAACTTCAAGATGCTTTCGGGGCCGGCAACGCGAAACATTCGCTTTTCGGAAGTCTTGCCTTTGATTGTGGCGTTGTTTCCGTTGATCACCAGGTTAATATTCACGCTACCGAAGTCAATATTATCCACGTTTTCAAACAGGGAGTTTTCTTTCAATTCCACCGTGGTCACCCCTTCGGCGTCCAACATGTTCGGAATAAGATTAATAGACCGGATGGCATTTTCCCACGACGAACCGTTCTTCAAATCGCTTCCGTCGACCGGATCAATATACAGCGTTTTATCCGCATAACCCGTGAAAACACAAATACAAACCAACAAACTACTGAGTAATACTTTCTTTTTCATACCTTATTATAAAATTAGATTAAAATATATGCACCCAAAAGTACTGCGATTTGGTTAAGCGGAATTGCTGGCTTGTTTTATAGATGTGCAGTTATGCAGAGCGGCTTACGGAAATGTCGCAACCTAACCGTATTTTTGCCGCTCCTGCTGTTTGTTTTCGATTTATTTCGCCGAATACTTGAAGGATGCCTGCAAGAGATCCCGGCTGTTTCCACCGACAAAGAGGTCGAATTCGCCCGGTTCGGCTACCCATTGCAAGTCGCTGTTGTAGAATTTAAGGTCTTCTTCCGTAATATCGAAACGAATCGTTTTGGATTCTCCGGACGCTAACCTCGCCTGTTGAAACCCTTTCAGTTCTTTTACCGGACGGGTAATCGAAGCCGTCTTGTCGTGCAGGTAAAGTTGAATGGTTTCCGTTCCCTCGCGTTTTCCCGTATTCTCCAGCGTAACGGAAACGGAGAGCGTCTGTCCCGGCGCAAGGCAATCGGCGCTGAGTTGCAAGTCGCTGTATTGGAAACTGGTATAACTCAAACCGTAACCGAAAGGATACAGCGGGTCGTTGGGCGTATCCAGGTATTTGCTGGTATATTTTTCTTCTTCCCGGATCGGGCGCCCGGTGTTTTTATGGTTGTAATAAATGGGAACTTGCCCGATGTTGCGCGGGTAGGTCATGGTGAGCTTTCCCGAAGGGTTGGCGCCGCCGAACAATACATCTGCAATCCCCTGGCTGCCTGCTGTTCCGGCAAACCACGTTTCGAGAATCGCGTCCATATTTTCATCCTCCCACGACAATGCCAGCGGACGGCCGTTCATCAGGACCAATACGATTGGTTTTCCGGTTTGCTTCAACGCTTTCAGCAATTCTTTCTGGTTTTCGGGCAATTCGATGCTGGAACGGGACGCGGCTTCTCCCGACATGCTGAACGCTTCGCCCATCGCGGCAACAACGATGTCGGATTTCCGGGCAACGGCAACCGCTTCCTGAATCAGCGCCTGCGGCGTCTTTTCGGACTGTTGGATTTTCGATCCGAAGCGATTCAGTTTGTCAATCAGTCCGGTGTCTTCCAACAGATTGCATCCCAAGGCATACAGGTAGTTGTTCTTTTCGTACCGTTTTGTCGCAGCCTCCCACAGGCTGATGGCTTCGTCCCTGAGGCCGGCGGCGCTCCAACTGCCGATCAGGTCGTGCGCCCTTTTCGCCTGCGGCCCGATGAAAGCGATTTTCGCCTCCGCGTTGAGCGGCAGGACTTGGTTGTCGTTTTTCAGCAATACGACGCTTTTAATCGCGGCTTCCCTCGCCAATAGCTGGTAGCGCAGGGTAAACGTCCGCTGGTGTTTTTCTTTTTCGCTGACGCAATAACGGAACGGATCTTCGAACAGCCCCAGTTTATATTTCGCTTCCAGCACGCGCCGGCAAGCCATGTCGATGGTTTTTTTAGCCACCTTGCCCGATTTTACCAGTTCCGTGCCGTACCTGGAAATGGCTTCGCTCACCATATCCATGTCCACTCCGGCATTGATAGCCATTGCCGTCACTTCCTGTTCGTTGCCGGACCCGTGATTGACCATTTCCGGAATAGAGGCATAGTCCGTTACGACGAAACCCTTGTATTCCCATTCCTTCCGAAGCAAATCCGTCAGCAGCCACCGGTTTCCGGTTGCCGGGACGCCGTTGATCTCGTTGAAAGAGGTCATGAAAGAAGCCGCGCCTGCTTCCGCACCGGCTTTGTAGGGCGGCAGGTATTCGTTGTACATGCGCACATCGCTCATATCTACCGTATTGTAATCGCGTCCTGCCTCGGCAGCGCCGTACAGGGCGAAATGTTTGATACAGGATAAAATGGTGTTGTTGCGGGATAAATCGTCCTGTTCGTACCCTCTCACCATCGCCTCGGCAATCCGCGAACCCAGGTAGGGATCTTCGCCGGCGCCTTCGCTCACCCGTCCCCAGCGGGGGTCGCGGGCAATGTCGACCATCGGGCTGAACGTCCAGTGCAATCCGTCGGCTGCTGCTTCATCGGCTGCCGCCTGTGCGGTTTGTTCGATCAGGGTCATGTCCCACGAGGCGGACAAGCCCAGGTTGATCGGAAAAATAGTGCGGTGCCCGTGGATAACGTCGTAGCCAAACAGCAACGGAATTTTCAACCGGCTGTCGTTGACCGCCATCTCCTGTAATTTCCGGGTGGCTTCCGGCGTGTAAATACCCAACACCGATCCGGCGGCGCCGGACTTGATTTTCTCTTCTACACCTTCGTTCAAAACGGGGCCGGTTATATCAAATCCGACAACTAATTGAGTCATTTGCCCGATCTTTTCTTCCAGCGTCATTTTCCTCATCAGGCGATCGACGTAACGATGCATCTCTTTTTCTTTCGGATCTGTTGAACTTGGTTGGCAGGCATAAGCAGCCAACAAATAGAAACTTGCAATAAAAATGATTTTATTCATGGCATAATTAATGTATTAAAATGTTTTTTTCTTCCTTTCGGAAATTTATTTTACGATGACACAAAATTACAATAAATTCAGCGAGAAAACATGCAGATACGGCAAATCCGGTTTTGTTTGCGTGTACTGTTTTGTGTGTATGTCGCAAATGCTTTTGTTTTTGTCGCGGATATTTTGCCTTTGGACGAAAGGATTTAATTTTGCGGAAATCTAAAAATAAATTCTGATGAAAAAATGGGCTGGTTTGAGTTTCGCCTGGATGCTGCCGCTGCTGTTGAATGCGCAGTCTTGTTTTCAGGACATCCGTCCGGATGCAGGGACGGATATTGAGCGGTTGAAGTTGGCGGAGGCGCGGGCGCAACGGGTGGATACGACCGCGAATTTCCTCCGGGACATGCAGCGTTTCCGTTCGGAAATCACGAAAGGAATGCAGCCGGATGCCGATAATCCCGAATTAATCCGCTTGCTGGCTGAATATGAAAAAGGCTTGCTTCTCTTTGAAATAACCAACCGGGAAGTTTTCCTGAAGTCGTATGCGGATACGGCGGGACTGCGCCGCTTTTACGAGCAACGGCGGGACTGCTACCGGTGGGATGAACCGCATTTCCGCGGGTTTGTCGTTCATGCCAAAACCCGGAGCGACAGGGAACGGTTGCAGATGG
>JAIRSN010000208.1 GCA_031255425.1 Dysgonamonadaceae bacterium | reverse complement strand
TCAGTTGTAAACACGGTTTTGTTCACGAACAATTTAAAGAATTCAGTTGCAAACACGGTTTTGTTCACGAACAATTTAAAGAATTCAGTTGCAAACACGGTTTTGTTCGCGAACAATTTAAAGAATCCAGTTGCAAACACGGTTTTGTTCGCGAACAATTTAAAGAATTCAGTTGCAAACACGGTTTTGTTCACGAACAATTTAAAGAATTCAGTTGAAAACATGGTTTTGTTCACGAACAATTTAAAGAATCCAGTTGAAAACATGGTTTTGTTCGCGAACAATTTAAAGAATCCGGTTGAAAAGTGACTTGCGCTTTCAGTGTCCCAAAAAAATAAAAGAGGCTGCGCCGCTCCGCCCTTACTGCACCTGCGAATCAACCGGATTCGCATAAATACCCAAAAATATATCGGACAGGACTGCCTTATCCGCTACTTCGGACGCCAATACATCCTCGTAACGCCGGAGAAACTGTTCCTTTTCCGCTTGGGTGTAACGGTTTGCGTGCCGGTCGCTGCGGGAACGCAGGTCGTGCGCAATGTAATTGTTGCAGGACAGTTGGTAGTTCCGGAGGATTTGTTCGTCGAGCAACAAGGCGGCTTGCTTGTTGAACAGGTTGTTCGGCATGCCTGCCAACGGCGACCATTCGCGCTCCGACAGGAGGCTGCCGAACCGGATATGCACGTCGCCTTTCTCCTGCATGATTCCCGTAAGGATACTGTTCAGGTCTTCTCCCGGTTGCTTGACGTATTTTTCCGTCCGCGACCGGTACAGTTCCAGGGCTTTCAGCTTGTCGCAGGGCTCCCACTGGTAAGAGATGGAGACGGGGACGATGTTCAACTCCGCCAACGCCTGCTCCGGACGGCACGCCGCGCTCAGGTAGAACATCTTGATAATGCCCTGGTCGGTCGCATCGATGCCGTTTTTCGTCCGCCCGTTGCGCTGGGCAATCCAGATCGATTCCTGTTTTTCGAGAATCGCGTGACGGATGTATTCGGAGAGGTGGAACGAGTGGGCGTAAAATTCTTTCAGGTTCCCGCCCCGGACGACCTTAAACATCTTGTTCGATTTGCCGATGTCGACCACGAGCGGCGAACTCATCAGGTTGCTCCCGAACGTAATTTCGGTTGTGCGGTGTCCCGACCGGTAAAGGGCGTATTGAAGCAGGGAGGAATCCAGCATAATGTCGCGGTGGTTGGACACAAAAAGGTAGCGCTTCCGGGGATCCAACCGGTCTAAGCCGTCGTACGAAAAACGGCGGACGGAACGGGCGATGATTTGCTCGTTTACCGCTTTCATCACTTGCAGTTGAAACTCGTCTATCGTCCGGTAAGACCGGATCTGGGCTTTGACGGCTTCCGGATCGCGGTCCGGGTAAACAAAGGCAGACAGGGAAGGAAAATACGCACTGCCGGCGATGCGCTGCATGGCACCGGCAATTTCTTCATCATAATACGGACGCAGGTCGTCGAATTTGGGGTTTTTCATGTTACTTCTTTTTTACGGTTATCAATAAACTTCACCGGCTTGCGGCTGATGTCCGGAAAGTTGATTTTCCGGATCTGTTCGACCGGGCAAATCGTTATTTCGGGCGCTACGCGGATTTTGGCGCGGAAGCGGTCTTTCAGATCTTTCACCTTGTCGCCGGCGGAAAGCGGACGCATGCCCGCCCGGACGTGGATATGGTCGGTTCCGTTGTCGTTGTAATCCACTTCTACCACATAGTTTTCGACGTAGGGCGTGTTGTCGAGGACATCGAACAGGGCGGGCGGATAGAGCGTCGTCCCCTTGAACTTAATCAGGTGGTTGGTGCGCCCGACCACCGGGCTGACGCGCATCGACGTCCGCCCGCAACGGCACGCGCCGCTGTGGATGCTCACCAGGTCGCCCGTCTTGAAACGCAGCAGCGGCATGCCTTCCACGCCCAGGGGGGTGACGACCAACTCGCCGACTTCGCCTTCCGGCACCGGCAAGCCGTTTTCGTCTACCAGCTCGCAGATAATCAGTTCCGGGTGATGGTGCCCGCCGCAACCCTGCTCACACTCGGCGAAAGTGGTCGCCATTTCCGTTGAGGCATAGGTGGAATAAAGCGCGACGTCCCATTTCTCCCTGATCCGCTGTCCGAGCAGGTTGAAGGAAAAGTCTTGCTCCCGGAGGCTTTCGCCGATGCAAACGACTTTCTTTACGGAGGAATTGCGGTAGTCAATGCCCTGTTCTTCCGCATACTTAATAATGTGCAGGATAAACGAAGGCACGCACATAATCGTATTCGGGCGGATGCGTTGGATTGTATCCCACTGGAGTTCCGGAATCCCGTTTCCCACCCGCACAACGCCCGAACCGAGTTCGCGCAGCCCGAGGAAATAGGCGAGTCCCGCCATAAAGCGCTTGTCGATCGTGGTCATCAACTGGACAATGTCGCCCCGCCGGACGCCGGCACAGAGGAAGGACAGTTTTTCGTTGTATGCCAGGCGGTTCAAATCCTTGTCTGTCATGGCGAAGGTGACCGGATCGCCCAGCGTTCCCGAAGTGGTGATGTAGTCGATCACCTGCTCGCGCGGAACGCAAAGGAAGTCGTCGTTATAGACTTGTAAATCTTTTTTCTCCGTAAAGGGAATCCGGCGCAGGTCTTCGAGGCAACGGATGCCGGAAATGGCTATGCCTTCCTTCCGGAACATCCGCCGGTAGAAGGGCGAACGCGCCTGCAAATAGTGCAGCGCTTCCCGCATCTTCTCTTCCTGAAACCGCTTGATTTCCGCTTTCGGCAGGTATTCTATCGCAGTGCCTTGCATGGGGTGTGTTTTCATGGGTTATCTGTGATTCGTTCGGGGAATGTTATTGGGCATCGAACCATTCCGCTATTTCCTCCTTGCGCAACGGACGGTAGACCGCCGGCGCCGCCCCGTTGAAGGTGACTTGAAAGTATTCTTCCTCGTAAAACGAGAGCTTGGATTGCGTGCCGGGATTACATTCGATGTAAATAATCTCCGCGGGATTCAATCCTTTCGCTTCGCAGACCTGGTCTGCCAACGAGCGCCCGGCATACGTGACGGATGTTCCGGGGTTATCCTGGTAGAGTTCGGTTACCAGCACAAGCGTTTTCCCCGCCTGCTTCCGGATTCTCAACCCGCATTTGGAGGGGACGTCCCATTGTCCTTTGAACTCAAAAATTTCATCGTAATATTTTTCAGGTACTTCCATTATTTTCCATTAAAATTAAAATCCGTTTGTTTTCTGCGAATGTCTTTTCCGAACGATTTATGGGCGAGCTCGCGGTTGCGGGGGCGGTAGGTTCCCTCGTTCATTTCCCGGAGGGCTACGTTGCAGAAAAGGCGGAACATCCGCGACTCCTGCGACTCTTCGCGGTAGAACGATTCCCACGCATAATCGTAAAGCTGCTGCAAGCGGTCGGCGCTGAAATGTTTCGGCTGGAAAACCACCTGCCCGGCATTGTAATGGTTCCAGTCGAAATCGAAGATACGCCCTTGCCGGAGCAGGTCGTCGTAGCCTTTGGTGTGCGGGAAGGGCGTCATCACCGTAAACTCCGCCAGGTCCAGGTCGATCTCCAGCAGGAAGTCGATCAGGCGTTTGATGTCGTCTTCCGTTTGATTGTCGAGCCCCAGCAGGATGGTGCCTTCCACGCCGATACCGTTGTCGTGGTAGCGTTTCACCCGTTGTTTGATGTAGTCGGAGGTGTCGTAAATGGCTTGGTAAACATACCACGCGCCCGCCTGCTTTGCCAGGTCGAGAATCTCCGGATCGTCTTCGATGGTGTGGCTGATCCATTTCTTTTTGAAAGGAATCAGTTCGCGGAACAGCGTTTTCTCCCATTCTTTGTTTTGCGCCAGCGAATTGTCGACGATAAAGAGGCGGTTGTTGTCGATGGTCGCCATTTCTTCCACCACCTTGTCGACCGGACGCGGCCGGAACGCCCGCCCGCCCAGGTAGGTGACGGCGCAGGGGTAGCAACTGAAACGGCAGCCGCGGGAGGCATGGAACAGGTCGACCATCTGCACGCCCTTGTGGTTGTAGAGTTCCCGTTTGTACAAATCCCTGCGCGCCGGGCCGACCGATTCGATCGGCGGTTGTTGGGTCATGTAGTTGTAGACCTTTTTCAGGGTGCCGTTGCGCCAGTCTGCCAGCACTTCTTCCATGCGCCCTTCCGATTCGCCCAGAAACACGGCGTCGGCATGGTCGACGGTTTCTTCGGCGTGCAGCATCGTCGAGATTCCCCCGAAAATCACCTGCTTTCCTCTTTTCCGGAATTCGGCGGCAATCTCCCAGCCTCGCTTGACCTGCGTACTCAGCATCATGGAGATGGCTACCAGGTCGCAGTTCTCTTCGAAATCAATCGTTTCTACATTTTCATCGGTGAAAGATACTTCTACGTATCCGGGCAGGGTCGATGCGAAAACAACCGGGCCGTGGGGCGGAAGATTAAACGTCGTCTGCCCTTTCAACTTTTCCCAACGGGGATAAATCAATTTTAAATAAATCATTTGGGTGTGTTATTTATCTTGTTCAACAGGTATTCCAACCCGGTCAGTTCGGCGCAGGTGGTGATCGCGGTCAGCGGAACGCCCAATATGCCGTGCAGGTTGATGTTTTGTCCGGTCAGCAAAAGGTTTTTCACTTTTGTCCGGACGGGGATATGCGAAAGCGCCATATTGGTGCAGTCTTTTTTTACGCCATACAGCGCGCCTTCTTTTTGTTTGTAATAATCGCGGATGGTGAGCGGGCTGGCGCTGTACACGCTCCGGATGCAGGAGCGGATGTCGGGGTAGATTTCTTCCAGCTTGCCTATGACCTGCTGTTCGCAGCGGTGTTTGAACGCTTCGTAGCCGGCGCCGCGCTTACCGGAAGTGGTGTGTTCCCATTGCCTGACCGTTTCGAAGTTCATGATGCCGTTGACAATCATTTTCCCGGCAAACCGCCCCTGTTCTTTCTCCGGCGGCGTGAGAAACATCAGCCCTTTGGGCCAGGTGCCGGGCGTATATTGATTTTGCTGCCATACGTCGTCGTAATTTTCCACGTAATAATAAGTATGGTTGAAAAACGGAAACGTATCCCGCCGGAAAATTATATAGAGCGTGAATGCGGAGTAGGTACTCGGAATCGAATCAATCCGTTGCCGGTAGGAGCGCTGGATTTTCGAGGCGCCGGTCAGTTCGAAGAGCGACGACGGGTGGATAGCCGAAATGTAATGGTCTGCCCGGTGCGTTTCGCCTCCGGCGGTCCGCACGCCGGTGATTGTCCGGTCTTCGATGTCGATCGCCGTGACGCCTTCCCCGGCATAGACGGCGCCGCCTTCCTGCGTAATAACTTCCGCCAGGGCATCTGCCAACTGCTGGCTTCCGCCGGCAAAACGGCTGGCGCCTTCCAGGTACAACTTGCTGATCAGGGCATGGATGTAGGCGGGTGTTTTGTAGCGTTCGCCGGCGTAAAGCGGGTTGCCGAACGCCAGAACCGCGCGCAACTGCTCGTTTTCCGTAAAGGAGTTGATGAAATCGCCGACACTTCCCGCGAACGATTCGGAATAGTTCGGGTAGGTATCGTCCGGTTTTTCGAGGTTATAGAGTTTTACTTTGTCGCAGATGGCATAGACCGCCTTTATGTAGCGGGCGATGTTCTCCTTTTCTCCGGGGAACTCCCTGCCCAGCGACTCGACAAAGCGGTCGGCGCCGCGGGGAATCCGGTATTTTTTCCGGTCGCAGGCTACGTGAAACACTTCGAAGCAGTCGTCGTCCTCCGGAAGAATCGTCAGCTTGTCCATAATCCCCAGGTAGGAACAGATCCGGTTCAGCACGCCGCCCGCCTGGAACGCGGCAACGATATGCATCCCGGTTTCGAAAGCGACGCCTTCCCGTTTGAACTGGTGAAGTCCGCCTCCCACTTTGTAATGTTGTTCGAAAACCTTAACGGAATAGCCTTCCTTACTCAAAATAGCGCCGCAGAACAATCCCCCGATTCCTCCTCCTATGATTATTACCGAACGGCTTTTCAAATGTGATCGCATCATTTTTAAGATGTTTCTTGTATTTTTCAAGAGCCAAAGGTACATTTTATTTTTAAAATAGCAGTACAGCTATTTTTATATTTTAGCGGCGGCATCTTTGCAAATCAGGCTGCGCCTTCGGCTCACCTGATTGTTCTTTTTTGGCGGCGCAGCCGCTTTTGTATTTTTGGGAGGCAGTGTCCCTATACGTAGCCAAGCAAATACACCGTACTCCTTTAAAATTATAAAAGCGCCTGCGGCGCCAAAAAAGAACCAAAAAAAATCAAGGCTTGGCTTCTTGGCGGACCGCTTCGATTTGCCGGCTAAACGGATTACAACTCGCTTCGCTCAAACAGTAATCCGTTTTTAACGCCGGCTGCATCGAGCGGTTATTCCCGCCTCGAAGCCTAGGCCGGAGGGGCGGTTGTGGAGTCCGGAGGGCGGCTGCACAACCCGCAGGGTTGAATATGAGTAACGGGGCTGACTAAAAAGTCGGTATTTCCCCAAAATATCCTATCTACAGGCTCTGTGAGTGGGGTGAAATTTGCCTTTTGAGACTTTTTAGTCAGCCCCGATAGCATGCACTCACCTCCCTCCGACCCTGAAAGGGTCGAATAACCCAGCCCAACGGCAACGCCTTGGGTATCGGTATCCGGCGAGGGATGCAGTCCCCAAAACCTCATTATAAAACAAAAGCGGTCGATGCCTGTTCCG
>JAIRSN010000076.1 GCA_031255425.1 Dysgonamonadaceae bacterium | reverse complement strand
TTGGCGGACCGCTCTGATGCCGCCGGCTAAACGGATTACAACTCGCTTCGCTCAAACAGTAATCCGTTTTTAACGCCGTCGGCATCGAGCGGTTATTTCCGCCTCGAAGCCTAGGCCGGGGGGGCGGCGGCGCAGTCCGGAGGGCAGCCGCTTTTATAATTTTAGATGGTACGGTGTATCTGCTACGCATAGGGGGACTGCCTCCCAAAAATATAAAAGCGGCTGCGCCGCCTACTGAGGTTGTTTTGTTAATAAAATTAGGTAGAAATGAGGTTTGGGGATGCCGGCGGCGCTTGCCATTGTATGTGGCAAACGTCCCGGAGAAGTTTTCACGCTTGCCACTGTATGTGGCAAACGTCCCGAAGAAGTTTTTACGCTTGCCACTGTATGTGGCAAACGTCCTGGAGAAGTTTTCATGTTTGCCACTGTATGTGGCAAACGTCCCGGAGAAGTTTTTACGCTTGCCATTGTATGTGGCAAACGTCCCAGGGAAATTTTTTCGATTGCCAAGTATCAGGGCAAGCAAAAAAAACAAAAGAGGCAGCGCCTCCGGTTTCAAGGTGACCCGGAAAATGTCCCGGAGAAGTTTTTTGGGGGGATACTGCTACACAGTCAATCTAAATCAGGGACGGGCAATAGACGATTCATATTCCCTTATTAAGTGAAAATACCAGATAAGCCTTATGGTATAGATCAGCGGAATGACGCAGCAATATAAAATGATTGCCAGGTTGAAATCCCGGAAGTAAATTCCCGACAACAACGCCGCCGCTTTTAGAATCACATGCGCGATTTCGATGTTCATCGTTATTTTTTGTTTGAAAAAAATGTCGGGAACAAAAGCAAGCGATGCGACGATGACCGACATAAATAAACCCGGCAGCAACAGCTTCAGGTAAAAATCTACCCCCGCCCATTTCGACCCGAACAGAACGGCAAAAACTTCTCCGGGGATAAACAGGATGAAAACGAAGGCGGGCAGAATAAACGTCAAACACATTTTGCAAAACAAAACACACTCGCCTTTTATTTTTTCTTTCTTCTGAACCCGTTCGGACGCCCTCCGGAACAACACCTGATGAATCGAAGACGTAAACAGAAAAACCGGACGGAACCCCAGAATCATCGCTAAGGAAAAAAGCCCGATTTCTTCCATCCCGAAATAAAAAGAGAGCAGCAACACCGGAAGATTGTTTGCCGACATGTTCAGCAGGCTGTGCGGCATCTCGAATTTCGGGAAGTTGGCATACGTTTTGGCGACCTGTTTTATTTGCGGCAGATTGATTTTGGCCAGTTCCTTCATCCATGATTTACAGGCAACAACGCCGGCAATAATCGCAACCAGCCTGCCCAAAATCGTTCCCCAAATCAATCCCGGCTGGAAAAAACCTTTAATGCCAAACAAACATTTCAACGCCGAACTGCCGACGCTTTGCATAATGTTGTACACGCTGATTGCGTAATACTGCTTCCGGTGAATGAAAAAATGATCCAACGTTTCCCACAGCCCGCTCAACAACAGGATGAAAGGGATAAAAGGGAGCAAAGAAAGCAAATTGTTCCGGTCGAAGCAGGCGGCAATCTCCGTTTTCCCTGTCAGAATAATGAGAAACGACAGGAAGAAGACCACCAGATTCAAAAACATACACAGCTGGAACAACGCGGCACATTCCTGCTTCGATTTCGAAAGAACAATCGCCAAACCGTACCTCCCGGTACAAAAGAGCGACAATACGCCGGTGACGCTCAGGAGCCAGTTGAATTCCCCGAAGGCTTCGGGAGAGTAGAGCCGCGTGATAACCGGATAAATCAATATCCCGGTCAGTTGGGCAATGGCGTTGGACGACAGCAATGCCGCAGAATGTTTGAAAAACTCCGAAGAAATGATTTTTTTTATGTTTTTGAAAACGCTCATGGGTTGTTCCGGCAATTAGCGGACGCCGATATTGTCCTTGTTTACGCCGTACTTTTCTTCGCAATGCGTGGTTCCTTCCGGTTCTACGTGGACGACGATGTCGTAGACATTTTCCACCGACTTTTTGATGCTTTCTTCCACTTCCTGGGCAATCCGGTGCGCCTCCGCGAGGGGAATCGATCCGTTGGTCTCAATATCCAGCACGATATTGTACAGGTTGCCGACCTGGCTGGAGCGGATCCGGTGCGGGTTGCTTGCCCCGGATACGGATTCTACGGCTTTGATAATCTTTTCGTAGATAGACGTGTCGGAGATTCCGTCCATCAAAACGATGTTGGCGTCCTTGAATATTCCGATTGCCGAATAAATAATGTAAAGGCTTATCAATAAAGCCACGATCGAATCGAGTACCGGCATCCGCAATACAAAGGTGAAAACAAGTCCCAGCAGCACGCTGACCGAAATAATCACGTCGTTCCGCATATTCACGGCGTTGGCTATCAACATGGACGACTCCACCTTCTTCCCCTGCCGGAACTGGTACAGCGCCAAAAGCAATTTTCCTGCAATCGAAACGACCGTCACCCAGATGGCAATCGTTGAGGGGAGCGCCGCCTTTTCCGGGCTGATTATTTTTCGAATGGAAGTGATAAACATTTGTCCCCCCATGAAAAAAATCGTGAACGAGAGAATGGTGGAAGCGACATGCTCCGCCCGTTCCTGCCCGTAGGCAAACCGGGAATTGGGCGGACGGCTGATAATCGGCGTTGTAATCAGGATAATCAACGAAGTAACTACGTCCGACGCCGAGTCCAACCCGTCGCTCAACACCGCCAAACTGTTGGAGATTACTCCGGCGACTATTTTCAACAAGGACAGGAAAGCGTTGCCCAGAACGCTGATCCACGAAGTACGGAGCATTATTTTTTTCCGGTCGCTCATTGAACGCGGATAACGAACGTTTCTTCTTTTAGATTTGGAGAGGAAGCCGTTAATTGAATGGAGCCGGGTTTGTCCGTCCCCTGAACCACGACCAGGCATTTACCGTTGAACAGGTTCCGTTCCGGTTTTTTCAGCGAATACGGATTCGTCGGGTCGCCGTTGTCCGTTCCGGCAATCACTCCTTCTCCTTCGATTGCGAATTGAATCAATTGGTTGGCAACCGGCACCCTGTTCCCGTCCGCATCCAACACCTCAACGGTGACGAACGAAAGGTCTTTGCCGCTTGCTTTGATCACTCGCTTGTCGGCGGTTAAGCGAATGGAAACCGGTTCACCCGCCGTTTTTATTTCCCTGCTCAAAACTTCTTTTCCCTCTTTCCGGGAAATAGCCTTCAAGGTACCCGGCTCAAACGGGACTTTCCAGCAGACATGCCATTCGTCGTCCGTTTTCTTCCGGCTTCCCAAAGACTTGCCATTCAAAAACAATTCCACTTCGTCCGCCTGGCTGTAATAAGCCCAAACGTCGACCGTATCGCCCGGCTTCCAGTTCCAATGCGGAAAAATGTGCAGGACTTCCCGGTTTGTCCATTCGCTTTGATACAGGTAATAAACGTCTTTCGGGAACCCTGCCAAGTCGATAATGCCGAAATAGGAACTCCGGGAAGGCCAACCGTAAGGAATCGGTTCGCCCAGGTAATCAAATCCCGTCCAGATGTATTGCCCGGAAACAAAATCGTTTTTCTGGATGTATCTCAGGTTTTCTTCGTGCAAACTTCCCCAGGGAACATGACAGTTGTCGTAGGAAGAACAGTGATTCACCGGTTGGCTGAACGTGTTGTCCCAGACATCCGGCCATATTCTCACACTGTCCGAAGGCATTTGATAGTACCCGCGCGACATCAGTCCCGAAACCGTTTCCGAAGCGATAAAAGGCTTGCCCGGAAAGTATGCCGGAATACTGTCGTATTTGGATAAGCCGTAGTTGAATCCGATTAAATCCAGGATTCCGGACTGGAGAAAAGAGTTGGTCGGAGAAACATTGTTGCAGCCGGACGTAACCGGACGGGTCGGGTCCAGCGACTTTACAATACCGGTTAACTCCTGTGCAAGGGAAGCTCCCGAGCCGTCTTCTTTCCATTGCTCGTTGATTTCGTTTCCGATACTCCACATAAACACAGAAGGATGATTGCGGTCGCGAAGGACCAGGTCTGTCAAATCCTGTTTGTGCCATTCGGGGAAAAAGCGGGCGTAGTCGTGCGGTGTTTTCTGCATTTCCCACATGTCGAAGGCTTCGTCCATCACGATAAATCCCATCTTATCACAGAGTTCCAGCAATTCGGGAGCCGGAGGATTATGCGAGGTGCGGATGCCGTTGCAACCCATCGCTTTCAGCACTTCCAACTGGCGTTCAATCGCCCGGTAGTTGACGGCAGTTCCCAGGCATCCCAGGTCGTGATGGTTGCATACCCCGTTTATTTTCACCTGTTTTCCATTCAAAATAAAACCCTTCTCCGCATCAAATTCAAAAGAACGGATCCCGAACACCGTTTTGTATTCATCTATCCTTTTGCCCTCCGATTCCAGATAAGTAATCAGCGTGTACAGATACGGATTTTCGATAGACCAGCGCATAGGATTTTCCAGCTTCAGCGTTTGAATCTCCTGGTCCGAAACGGCGGACACCAATTTTTTCCCCTGCGCATCTTCTATCGTATGCCGTATTTGAACGGACGCTGTTTTGTCCCGGTTTCTGACCGTCGTTTGAATCCGGACCAGCGCTTCCTTTTCACTTATTTCCGGAGTCGTAACATACGTCCCCCACAAATCGACATGCACCGGCGAAGTGACCACCAACCTTACATTCCGGTAAATTCCCGAACCGCTGTACCAGCGTGAATTGGGTTGTTTGGAATTATCGACCCTGACGGCGATTACGTTTTTCCCGTCAAAACGAAGATAAGGCGTGATGTCGTACCGGAACGAGATGTAGCCGTTGGGACGAAAGCCCGCTTTCTGTCCGTTTACCCAAACTTCGCTGCACCAGTATACGCCGTCGAAATCAATGTAAATTTGTTTTTCCTTCCGGTTTTCGCCGCTTGTTTCGCAAGGCAACGTAAACGTTTTCCGGTACCAGCCGGTTCCGCCCGGCAGCGCGCCGCCACTCGGTTGAGCCGGATATTCACCGGAAAAGTCGGATTCAATACTCCAATCGTGAGGCAGATCCAGCGTTC
>JAIRSN010000007.1 GCA_031255425.1 Dysgonamonadaceae bacterium | reverse complement strand
ACAATCGAAAGAATCTGATCCCAAACACGACATTGTTCGCGAACAATCGAAAGAATCTGATCCCAAACACGACATTGTTCGCGAACAATTGAAAGAATCTGATGGGAAAATTGACATTTCCCCGGAGCGAAACCATGAATTTAGTTAAAAAATCGCTTTTGCCCCGAAAAAATAAATTAAACATATTGAAAAAATGATTTCCGATACGAAGCAAAAGCGCTGTTTTTTGTTGCCGCCCGGAGGAGATTGCTGTCCGGAGGAATTTGAAAGAAATTTGTTTAGTGCTGCTTGTCATCATTCCAGGGTGTTTTTATTCTGCACTGTTAATTCCGCACAAAAATAAGCAGATTTTTCTTTAAAACAAATAATTACAGGATTTTTTAGCGCAGCCGCCTTTTATTTTTCATATATATACAGGTACAGGATGATAATACGCGCGCGGATGATGACCCGCCTGGGGCTGAAAGGGTCATATATCCCAGCCCGGGGCATTCGTCCTGGGGAACCACACAGGGTATTATTCAACCCGTTCCGGGTTGGGGGGAGGGGTGGATACATGCTCTCCCCGGGTTGTCACCCGGGGTTACTCATATTCAACCCTGCGGGTTGGCTGCGGCGTATCTCCCAAAATTATAAAAGACACTGCGTGTCCTCCGATTGAGATAGAAAAGCGATCCGCGCAAAAACAGTTTCAATAAAAAGAAACTGCGCGGGAATTTCCGGTTGATAAAGAACTTGTAGAACGTATTGACCGACAAATAGTGGACGACCGCCGGATATATCGCCGCCTGCTTTTCGTGCAGTTGAAGGAGGAACGACTCCAGCACCCGTTTCAGCGCCCGCTGGTTTTTGCCGTTCAGTTCGCAGGGGAACGAGCGGTCGGTGAAGCGGGTGTAGAGTTGCATCTGGTCCGGATCCAAAAAGATTCCGTTCTGGTTCAGGTAGCGCGTATGCAGTTGGAGGACAATCTTGATTTTGTTTTCTATTTTCTTATCATCCCGGGCCGTTTCGCTGCCTTCGTGTTTCCGGTAGCGCGTCAGGACGGCGGGGATATTGTGTCCCTGCGTATGTTTCAGCATTTCGATCCAAAGACCGTAGTCTTCCGCATTGTAATACAGTTCAGGGTATTGCAGTTGGTGTTGATCCAGAACCGCCTTCCGCAGCAGGACGGAGGGATGGTTGAAGGGCGACTGGAAAAACGCAAACGCGCGGATTTCCCGGTCGGAAACGGCAAAGTCGATCCGTTGCCGGTAGTGGGTCGTTTCGTTGAACGACTCCATCGAGTTTCCGCAAATGCCGGTTTCCGGGTGCGCTTCCATATAGTCGTATTGCCGCTGCAACTTGCCGGGCAGGGAAATATCGTCCGCATCTATCCGGGCGATGTACTTGCCCCTGCTGACGGAAAGCCCCCTGTTCAGGCTGTAAATCAGGCCGCGGTTGGTTTCATTCTCCACCAGGACAAGGCGGGGGTCGGTATAACTCCGGACGATTTCCCGGGTCGAATCCGTAGAAGCATTGTCGATTACAATCAGCTCGAAGGCGCGGAACGTCTGGTTCAGGATGGAATCGATTGCTTCCCGAAGGTATTTTTCGCCGTTATAAACCGGCAGGACAACCGATACGATTACCTTATCGTTTTTCATGATGATTAATTTTGTGTTGAAAATAAATTTTGAGCCGGTTCAGTTCGAAGCCCGCTTTTGCCGCGAGGGGATGAATGTTCAGGAGGCGGATGAAGCGTTTTTCGTTCGGCTCCAGGTTGGCAAACGCTGTTCCGGCATGTTCCCGCAGCAGGCGCATCATCTCCGGGTCCCGGAACTGGCGCAGCGCGTGTTGCTTCGTGAGAAAGGTCAGGCAGCGCGTGATGAAAGTCGCATGTTCCACGGCATTCACCCGGGCGATGTTCGGATGGAAACGCACCAGCAGCAGGTATCCCGCCACCAGCTTCTTGATGTGAAGGACGATGTCGCCCGTTCGCATCACGGATGACGGCAGTTGGCGGTAGTAGTAAAGGGCGTCCGTCAGGATAGCCGTCCGGAGGGACCGGTGATGATAGAGTTCGATCAGGTAGAGCATGTCTTCCCCGATCCGCAGGCTTTCGTCCAGGCGCAGGGAAGCCAGCGCCTTCCGTTTGAAGATTTTCCCCCACAGTTCCGAACGCATCCCGGAAATCAGCAGGAAACGCCGCAGGATTTCGGCGCTTGTTGCCACTTCATTTTGCCGGTACACCGGCTCCTCGTCGATCCGGTTGTTTTTGACGACAAAGCAGTTGCAGAAGACAGCGTCCGCCTTCTGTTCCGAAGCCGCGGCAAACATCCGCTGCAAAAAATCCTGCGCCACCCAATCGTCGCTGTCGATAAACGTGATCCATTCGCCGCGGGCGTTACCGATCCCAAGGTTCCGCGCGGCGCTTGCCCCGCTGTTTTTCTGGGAAAAAACGCGGACACGGGCATCCGTCCGGGCGTATTCGGCGCAAATAGCGCCGCTGCGGTCGGTGCTTCCGTCGTCGACCAGCAACAGCTCGAACGCCGGAACGGTCTGGGTCAGGATACTGTACAGGCAGGCGGGCAGGTATTTTTCCGCATTGTATACCGGAACTATGATTGAAATTCGGGGCGTTTGCATCGTTTCAGGATTAGCTCAAACAGCGTGAGGGTTTTGTTGACCAGCCTGCCGAGCGCGTAGGACATTTTACATTGAAAAAATTTGCGGAAATCGTGATCGATCTTTTCGAGCGAATCATAATCGGCGAGGATGGCGGGCGGGAGCAGTTCTTCCAGTATTTTCCGCCGCTCTTGCAGGTGCAGCGACATGTTTGCATTGCTTACGCCGTCCATATTGAAACGGGCGACGGTTTGGTCGATGTACCGCACCGGTACGCCGTTCAGGGCGATGGTTTTCAGGAAAAACAACCAGTCGGAGACAATCTTATAGCGTTCGTCGTACAATCCGTAGCGGTCGAACAGGTCCCGTTTGATAAAGGTTGCCTGGTGCGGGATATTGCTGATAAAGAAGTCGAAAAGCGTCAGGCGCTGTCCCTTTTTGGCGCGCCGGTACGCATGTCCCTTGTCGATGACCGCCTTCCGGGGATATTGCTTCAACACATTCCCGGTGATAATCTCTTCGGTATAATGGGCGCTGAAAACCTCTTCCGCCGTCGTCTCCGAGTAGAACGTATCGCCACTGTTCAGGAAGAGGCAATAAGTTCCCTTCGCGCGTGCAATCCCCTTGTTCATGGCATTATACACCCCGCTGTCGGGCTCGCTCACCCAGGAAGAGATACGGCTCTCGTACTGCCGGATAACATCGACGCTGTTGTCGGTAGACCCGCCGTCGATAACGATATATTCGAAGCCGGAAAAAGATTGGGAGATAACGCTCCGGATGGTTTGTTGCAAGCCGCCGGCGTCGTTGAAATTAATGGTGATGATGGACAATTGCTTTCTCATTTGTGCGATAAATGGCACAAATTTAATTCTTTTTATGTTCAGATACAATTTTATGGTATGCGCGCTGGGGCA
>JAIRSN010000255.1 GCA_031255425.1 Dysgonamonadaceae bacterium | reverse complement strand
CGGTGGCACTCTTCTTTCCCCGGGCTTTCGCCCGAGGTTACTCATATTCGACTCCTGCGGAGTCGGGTGGCTACGGAGCATCAGCATCGTACAATGTCGTATCCTATGCATCACCAATGCGCCGCCATCACAAATAGTAAAAGCGCCTGCGTGTCCGGCGCCGGAAGGTTCCGAAAACCTGCCGCAGACGTTTTTTCGAAAGCGGAAGCGTCCGAAAACCTGCCACAGACGTTTTTTCAAAAGCGGAAGCTTCCGAAACCTTCCCGGAGATCTTTTTTCGAAAGCGGAAGCTTCCGAAACCTTCCCGGAGATGTTTTTTCAAAAGCGGAAGCTTCCGAAATCTTCCCGGAGACGTTTTTTCAAAAGCGGAAGCATCCGAAACCTTCCCGGAGATCTTTTTTCGAAAGCGGAAGCTTCCGGCGGGCAGCCGCTTTTGTATTTTTGGGAAGCAATCCCCCTATGCGTGGCAGATACACCGTACTTCTTTAAAATGTAAGAGTGGCTGCGCCGCCGGTGCTGAAACAGGCATCGACCGCTTTTGTTTTTTTGCCCGCTATTCACATAAATCTATAAATCACAAGAATCACAGTTCAGACTTGGTACCGGAAGATTTATTTCTAAAATCAAAAATTGTTATTTATCTTTGTACACAGTTGTAAATTCATTCAATCCGATAACTTAAAAAATTTCAGAAAAATAAATATGAGCAACTATTTCAAAATTAATCCGGCAGACAATGTGCAAATCAACCTGGAAAACGGACATAAATACGCCGACCGGTACATCAAAAAAGGAGAAAATGTAATTAAATACGGTTATCCGATCGGCCACGCCCTGACCAATATTCAGGCAGGCGAACACGTGCATACGCATAATCTCAAAACCAATTTGCAGGACAACCTGCAATATACCTATCATCCCCAAAAAACAGAACTGAATATTCCCGCCAGTCCCCTGAAATTGCACGGATACCGGCGGTTCAACGGCGAAATGGGGATTCGCAACGAGTTGTGGATTGTTCCCACGGTCGGCTGCGTAAACGGACAGGCGCAGGCGATCGCCTCCCGCATCCAATCGGAACGGAATGTTTCGCATCTGGATGATGTCCGGGTGTTTACGCACAATTACGGCTGCTCCCAGTTGGGCGACGACCATCTGCATACGCAAAAAGCGCTGGCCGCGCTGGTGAAACATCCCAATGCCGGCGGCGTTCTTGTGTTGGGCTTGGGTTGCGAAAACAACCAGATGTCCGCGTTCAAAGAGGTCCTCGGAACCTGGGACGAGAACCGCGTCCGCTTCCTGATCGCTCAGGAAGTGGAAGACGAGGTAGAAACCGGCTTCCGGTTGATGGAAGAATTGGTGGAATATACGCGCAACGACAAAAGGGAAGAACTGCCCCTCTCCCTGTTGAAAGTCGGATTGAAATGCGGCGGAAGCGACGGCTTTTCCGGCATCACCGCCAACCCCCTGGTCGGGCGCTTTTCGGACTGGCTGATTGCGCAGGGAGGGACAGCCATCCTGACGGAAGTCCCGGAAATGTTCGGCGCCGAAACGCTTCTGATGGACCGGGCAACAGACAAAGCCGTTTTTGATAAAACAGTCCGGTTGATCAATCGTTTCAAAGAATATTTCCGGAAACACGATCAGCCGATTTACGAAAATCCATCGCCGGGAAACAAGGCGGGAGGAATCAGCACGCTGGAAGACAAATCGCTGGGCTGTACGCAAAAAGGCGGTTCGGCGGAAGTGGTCGACGTGCTGGATTACGCCGAGCTTGTTCGCCGGAACGGGCTGAATCTCCTGAATGCACCCGGAAACGACTTGGTGGCGGCATCGGCGTTAGCCTTCTCCGGATGCCAACTGGTGCTGTTCACGACCGGGCGGGGAACACCTTTCGGCAGCTTTGTGCCCACCCTGAAAATCTCAACCAATTCCCGGCTGTACAACTTCAAACGAAACTGGATCGATTTCAACGCCGGCTCGCTGCTGGAAGGAAAAACACCGGACGAACTGTTAAACACGTTTATTCACTTTCTGATCGAAGTGGCCGATGGAAAAAAACTGAAACACGAAGACTTCGGCTTCAAAGAAATAGCCATTTTCAAAACCGGCGTAACCTTATAAGCTCCCCCTCCGCCGGACCGCAGGCGATACGCAAGCAAAAACAAACCGTATACAGCGTGCCTCTTTTGAAGAGGTACGCTTAAAATCATTTCCCTTAATTTATTAATCAATTTATGTAATTCCGAATCACAAATTTTAAAATATCTTTGCGGTAGTGAACAAAACACGGTGTGATGTATTAAAAAATTAACTAAAAAAGAGTATGGATAGAAGAAAATTCCTGAAAAATTCGGCAATGGTAACCGCCGGATTGACGATCCTGCCTTCCCAGCTATTGGGGAAAAAGATCAGCGGCAAAACAGCGCCGAGCGACAAACTGAACATCGCCGGTATCGGCGTCGGCGGACGCGGGGCGAGCGTCCTGCATGCAATGGATTCGGAAAACATTGTCGCTCTTTGCGATGTGGACTGGAAATATGCCAAAGGCACATTCGACAAGTATGCCACGGCAAAACGCTATTGGGATTACCGCCAAATGTTCGACGAGATGGGCAAATCCATCGACGCCGTCATGGTCGCCACCGCCGACCATACCCACGCCATTATGTGTGCCGATGCCATGACTTTGGGGAAACATGTTTACTGCGAAAAACCGCTGACTCATTCCGTTTACGAATCGCGCCTCCTGACCCGGTTGGCAGACAAACACAAGGTGGCGACGCAAATGGGGAACCAGGGCGCTTCCGCCGCAGGCGTTCGCAAAATCTGCGATTGGATATGGAACGGCGAAATAGGCGAAATCGTCAAAGTGGAGGCCGCCACCGACCGCCCCATCTGGCCCCAAGGTTTGAACAAGCCGAAAAAAGTGGAGAAAATCCCCTCCACGCTAAACTGGGATTTGTTTACCGGCCCCGCCAAAATGATGGACTATAATTCCATTTATCATCCCTGGAACTGGCGCGGATGGTGGAATTACGGTACCGGCGCATTGGGCGATATGGCTTGCCACATCCTGCATCCGGTCTTCAAGGCCTTGCACCTGGGTTATCCGACTAAAGCGGAGGCCTCCTCCACGTTGTTATTGACCGATTGCGCGCCGGTGGCACAACACGTAAAACTGACCTTCCCCGCGCGGGAGAACCTGCCGAAAGTCGCCCTGCCCGAAGTCATCGTGCATTGGTACGACGGCGGCATGATGCCCGACCGTCCCGCAGGCTTCCCTGAGGGGAAACAACTGATGGGGAATATGGGCGGATTGGTGATCTTCCACGGTACGAAAGACACGCTGATTTGCAACTGCTACGGCGCCGACCCGTGGTTATTGTCGGGCCGCACGCCGGACGCTCCCAAAACTCAGAGGGAAATAACCGTTTCCCACGAAATGGATTGGGTGCGCGCCTGCAAGGAAGACTCCGGCTCGCGCATAAAACCGGCTTCCGATTTCAGCGAAGCAGGGCCTTTCAACGAAATGGTGGTCATGGGCGTGATGGCTGTCCGCCTGCAAGGACTCAACAAAGAACTGTTGTGGGACGGCAAAAACATGCAATTCACCAATATTTCGGACAGCGACAACTTCAAAATCACCAAAGCGGACAATTTCAGCATCCACGACGGGCATCCTACATTCAACAGGGACGAAGAAACCATTCAGGCAAAATCCTTCGCACAGGAGTTGATTCGGCATACTTACCGCCAGGGCTGGTCGTTGCCTGCCATGCCGTAAAAGAACGTTTGAAAAATATAAATGAATCCTAAATTAGAATCAAGATGAAGAAAATGAGTTTTTTATTTATTGCAGCAACCCTGATCATTGCTTGCAATCAGAAAAAGACGGCCGATAACGCCACCGGACAAGATTCGCCGGTTGCGGCAGATCCGAAATTAACCGTCGAAAACGAGTACGAAACATTAATAGAAGCAACCCCGGAAACGCCCGCGTATGTATTGGTGAACAAACCGCAGGTAGACCTTGCCGGGTTTGAGACCGACAAAGACGGTTACATCTCGCTCTTCGACGGGAAAACTTTCCACGGTTGGAGAGGATACGATAAGGACACCGTTCCGGGCAAATGGGTCATTGAAGACGGCGCCATCAAATTCAGCGGTTCCGGCGCCGGCGAAGCGCAATTTGCCGACGGCGGCGACATTCTGTTTACCCACAAGTTCAAAAACTTCGAACTGACTTTCGATTGGAAAGTGAGCCAGGGCGCCAATTCGGGCGTGTTCTTCCATGCCCGCGAGGTAAAAGGCGAACCGATTTACATCTCGTCGCCCGAATACCAGGTGCTGGACAATGCCAATCATCCCGATGCAAAGTTGGGCGAAAACGGCAACCGTCAATCGGCTTCCTTGTACGACATGAAACCCGCCGTTCCGCAAAACGCCAAACCTTTCGGCGAATGGAACACCGGCGGCATCATGGTATTTAAAGGAACGGTTGTCCACAAACAAAACGGCAAAAACGTAGTTGAATACCACTTGTGGACGCCTCAGTGGGAAAAGATGGTTGCCGAAAGCAAATTCAAGAAAGGCGGCGATTTCCCGCTGGCTTACACCTTCCTCACCCAGCTTGGCGGCGACGAACGGGAAGGTTACATCGGTTTTCAGGATCACGGCGATGTTGTGTGGTTCAAAAACATCAAAATCAAGATCCTGGACTAAGAAAAGAAAATCCCTTAAAACTCGATTGGTTTCCGTTTTTTTACCCTCGAAGAAAGGAGAGGGTAAAAAGGCGGATCCTTATTATCCAAACTAAAAACAGAAAAAATTATGGAGAAATTGAAAGCCGGCATTATCGGTTTCGGAAAGATGGGGCAAAAATACGCAAAAGAACTATCCGGTAATCCGCTTTGTGAATTGGTCTATATTTGTGATACAAGCGAAGCCGCGAGAGAAACTGCCGCGGAGATGTATCCCGGTGCCATAATTATTGAAAACGAAGACATCCTGTTTTCCGACAAGGCGGTGAGAGCCGTTGTGCTGTCGACCTTGGCGGACGATCGCCCCGGCCAGATGCGCAAGGCGATTAAAACAGGCAAGCACATTTTGGCGGAAAAGCCAATCGCCGCCGAGATTCGGACGGAATGGGCGTTGGTGGAAGAAACGGAGCGCTCGGGACTGATGGTCGCCGTGAACCTGTTCAACCGCATGGCATGGTATCACAAAGCGATCATCGACTTTATCCGTTCGGGCGAGATCGGCGAGTTGGCGATTGTGCGCATTGCGCATCAAACCCCCGGCCACATGCCGCAGGAAGGTCATGTTGCCGAAGGTCCTGCCTTTCACGATTGCGGGATGCACTACGTGGATGTGGCGCGCTGGTATGCCGGCAGCGAATACGACACCTACCACGCGCAGGGAGTCCGGATGTGGAGCTATGCCGAACCTTGGTGGCTGCAAGTCCACGGAACCTTTCGGAATGGCGTGATATTCGACATTACGCAAGGCTTTGTGTACGGACACATGGCTATCGACCAGACACACAATTGCTATGTGGACGTAATCGGAACCAAAGGCATTGCACGGATGACGCACGACTTCAAAAAAGCAACCGTTCAACTGCACGGAATCAACAAAACGGTCATAATGGCCGACGATTTCAACGATAAGAAGATTAATGTGATTGTGAACGTTTTCGCCCGTTCAATCATCGAAGGCCGGAACCTGGGATTCCCCACCGTCAGAGACAGTGTCATCGCTTCCGACATGTCGTGGTAAATGCTTG
>JAIRSN010000240.1 GCA_031255425.1 Dysgonamonadaceae bacterium | reverse complement strand
CCGGATACCTATACCCAAGGCGTTGCCGTTGGGCTGGGTTATTCGACCCTTTCAGGGTCGTGGGAGGGTGGGGGTCACTCATATTCGACCCTGCGGGTCGTAGCGGCGTCCTCCGGACTCCGCCGCCCCCCCCCGGCCTAGGCTTCGAGGCGGAAACAACCGCTCGATACCGACGGCGTTAAAAACGGATTACTGTTTGAGCGAAGCGAGTTGTAATCCGTTTAGCCGGCGGTATCAGAGCGGTCCGCCAAGAAGCTAAGCCTTGATCTTTTTTGGTTCTTTTTTGCATCAAGGCAAAAAAGAACAATCAGGCGAGCCGAAGGCGGCGCCTGAAAGAAAAGAATCCTATGCATCACCAATAGTAAAAGCGGCTGCGCCGCAGCCGCTTTTATATTTTAATGGGTGTCACCCGGGGCAGCAGGAGCCTCCGCATTCATCAATCTCAAGCTGATCAGGATAACGATCAGCGTCACACCGACATCAGCAGTGATAGCCAGGACAAGGTTTCCGAAACCGAAAAAGGCAAGTAAAATAAAAATAACTTTGACGGCAATAGCGCCGAAAGTGTTCCATTGAATCGTTTTGACCGTCTTTTTAGCAAGGCGGATAAGGAAAGGAAGCAGCAACAGGTTGTCGTTCATCAAAGCAATGTCGGCAATTTCGATAGCCGTGTCGCTCCCCGCGGCGCCCATCGCGATGCCCACGGTGGACGAGGCAAGCGCAGGCGCATCGTTCACGCCGTCGCCCACCATCGCGACAAACCGGTATTCGCTTTTCAGCTCGTTGATCTTTTGCGCCTTATCCTGCGGCAGCAAACCGCCGAAAAGCTGCCGGATGTTCACCTGACCCGCCACGTATTGCGCCGCCTGTTGACTGTCGCCGGTGATCATAACCGTTTCGATGCCCTGGCTTTGCAGTTCGCGAATCGCCCGGGCGCTGCTGGGTTTGATCTCGTCCGTCAGACCGATCACCCCCTTAATATCTTCCTTGCAACTGACAATCACGCTGGTCTTGCCTTGCGATGCGAACCGGTTGACAACCTCTTTGGTCGCCTCGTCCACCCGCTGGTATTTCTCGATAAAACCGATTTTCCCCACCAGAACCATCTCGTTGTTGCAGACCATGCACCGGGCTTTGGCGCCTTCGCCGACAACGCTTTCAAAGAAGTTCGCCTCGTGCGGTTCGACGCCCTCCCTTTTGGAAGCGTCCACAATCGCCTGCGCCAGGGGGTGTTCGGAAAACAATTCCGTGCCGGCGCCGCAACCCAGCAATTCTTCCCGGTCGTTTTCATTCAACGGAACGACGTCCGACACGACCGGATGACCGTAGGTGATGGTGCGGGTTTTGTCCAGGGCTATGGCTTTGATTTCCGCCATCGCCTCCAGAAACTTCCCTCCCTTCACCAGCGCGCCCCTGGACGAGGCATTCCCAAGCGCCGCGTAAATCGCAACCGGCGTAGAGATAACCAGCGCGCAGGGACAGGAAATCACCAGCAGGGTAATCGCCTGCCGCAACCAGTGTTGGAAATCCTGTTGGAAAATAAAAACAGGCACCACCAGCAGGCATACCGCCGAAAGGATAATCAGCGGGGTATATACCTGCGCAAATTTCTCGATAAACTTCTGCGAATCGGACTTGTTGCCTTGCGACTGGTAGGTCAATTCGATAATCTTCGAAAAGGTAGAATCCTTGTGTTCTTTGGTTGTTTTGACTTCGATAAAACCGTTTTTGTTCAGCGTGCCGGCAAAGACCGGGTCGCCCTTCACCTTAAACGCCGGAACAGGTTCGCCCGTGATAGACGATTCGTCCACCGAGGTCTCGCCTTTTTCCACCTGTCCGTCCAGGGGAATCTGGTCGTGGGGCTTTACCTGTATGACCGTTCCGGTTTTCACCTCGCCGATGGGAATGTGTTCGCCCGTCGCCTTGACGAGCGCGGTTTTAGGGGCGTTGCTGACCAGCTTGTCCAAGGCAGACCGGCTGTTTTCGATGCCGATGTCCTCCAATTTTTCGCCCAGCACATAGAGGACAATCACAACGGTTGCCTCCGGATATTCCTTCAGGTAAAAAGCAGCGGTTACGGCTATCAACATCAACAGGTTGATACTGCCGAAACGAAGTTTCAAAAGCGATTGCAGCCCGCTCCACAACACTTCGTAACCGGCGCCCAGAATAAACAGCCCGTAAACAAAAGGCGCGTAGGGCAGCGGGAGGCGGATGCCGCCGAGCGAAAGGATTTCCAGCGTAATCGCCAACGCGACAGCCGCCAGTAAGTAAAGGAATTTTCTATCGTGAAAAGGAAGTTTCATCATGTCCGCCTGCATTGTTAAGTAAATAATAATCCAAAAGAGTCATCGCCGCCATCGCTTCCACAACGGGTACCGCGCGGGGAAGCACGCAGGGATCGTGCCTGCCGCTCATTTTCAACACGGTTTCCGCGCCGTGCCGGTCGACCGTAGCCTGTTCCCTCAGCAGCGTCGCCACCGGTTTGAATGCCACGCGGAAATAAATCGTTTCCCCGTTGGAAATCCCGCCCTGAATGCCTCCGGAGTGATTGGTTTTCGTCCCGGTCTGTCCGTCCGCCCGGCGGTAAAAGGGGTCGTTCACCTCCGAACCCTTTTGGTGTATCCCGGCGAACCCCATTCCGTAGTCGAATCCCTTCGCCGCATTGATGCTGAGCATGGCATTGCCCAAAGCCGCGTGCAGTTTGCCGAAAACCGGCTCGCCGAGTCCGCAGGGAACCCCCTTGCAAACGCAGGAAATGACGCCGCCGAGGGTGTCGCCTTCCGATTGGACTTGCCGGATCAGTTCGCACATCCGCCCGGCGGTTTCCGGGTCGGGGCAACGCACCGGCGTTTGCTCGATAAAGTGAAAATCCAGTTGGGAATAAGGCAAATCCAGTTGAATGCTTCCGACCTGCGAGGTGTAGGCAATCACCGAGACGCCCTGTTTTTCCAGTACCTGTTTGGCAATCGCGCCGCCCACCACCCGGGCGATGGTTTCCCGTGCGGAAGAACGTCCCCCGCCCCGGTGGTCGCGGATACCATATTTATATTGATACGTATAATCGGCATGCGACGGGCGGAAAACCGTTTCCAGCGGGTCGTAATCGGACGGCTGTTGGTTGGTGTTGCGGACGAGGAACCCGATGGGCGTCCCGGTGGTTTTCCCCTTGTAGATGCCGGAAAGAAACTCGACCCGGTCCGGTTCCCGGCGCGAAGTGGTCAGGTCGGATTGCCCCGGTTTCCGGCGGTCCAACTCAGACCGGATAAAGTCCGTATCCAGCAAAATACCGGCGGGACAACCGTCTATCACCCCGCCGATAGCTTCTCCATGTGATTCTCCAAAGGAAGTCAACCGGAATTTATGTCCAAAAGTATTCATTGTTGCTTAATTACATCCGCAGCCGGTTTTGTCTTCCGCATCGCAACTGCCGCAGTTGCATCCCCCGTGGGGCTGGGTGAGCGCTGCGATTTCTTCCGCCGTCGCTTCGTGAACGTCTATCACTTTGCCGTCGAAATGCAGTGTTTCGCCGGCGAGGGGATGGTTGAAATCCATGACTACTACTTCCGCTTTGACTTCCAGCACAGAACCCATCAAACGGTTGCCCTGTGCATCCATCATCGGAAGCGTTTCCCCTTCGGAAATCCGGCTCTTATCGAATTTCCCCTCTATTTCGAATATTTTCTTGGGTAATTCAACGACATTTTCTTCCTTATATTCGCCGTAGGCTTCTTCGGGACGCAAGGAGAAAGAAAACGTGTCGCCCTGTTGCAGTCCTTCGATGTTCCGTTCAAAGGCTTCCAGCATCATGCCCATACCCTGCATAAACGACAACGGACGGTCTTCGGTGGCACGTTCCATCAACTCTTGTTCTCCGTCTTGCCCGACATTTAAATCGTATGTCA
>JAIRSN010000229.1 GCA_031255425.1 Dysgonamonadaceae bacterium | reverse complement strand
GTATTTTTGCGAAAAAATTATACTTATGAAGACGAAGCGTATCTTTTTTAGCCTTTTATACCGTTCTGTATCTATCCCTTCCCGGAATTCCGGATCCGCGATAACAATTTCTAACTTTTTCTTTGTCTTTTCCCATATATGATTTACTTTTGTAACCTATTTTAAAAACAATGTCGAAAGAAAAAAGCGGATATGGGTTTCTGATTAAGTGGTTTGTTGCTTTTGGTGATTTATTCCTGATTAATCTGTTGTTTATAGTTTTTTACAATTATACCGAAATATATAATTTGGAAGATTTTGATTCCAAGAGAAACATTGTCATCCTTTTACTCCATTTCAGTTATTTCTTTGCCGTTTATTTCGTCCCGATCCATATCTACAAACCCGTATTGTTTATCGACCGGGTTATTCAGCGGTCCTTGTCGCTGATTGCCTTGCATGCGATTATTTTTATTTTCTGCCTCTTTTTCCTGAAATTGAAACCCAGCACGTTCCCCATCCTTTTCATTGTGTACTATTACCTTTCGTTGTTTGTTATTTTTACCCTCTGGCGGATTATTGCCCGGGAAACGGTCAAACTCTACCGCAGGTACGGCAAAAACTACAAACGGGTAATCATCGTCGGGGCGGGGAAAAACGGCATGAGCCTGTATGCCGAGATGAAAAGAGACCTGGCTTACGGCTACCATATCTACGGCTTTTTCGATGATAATCTGTTGTTGAAAAATACATTGCCCAACTACTTGGGAATGACTCACGAAGTGGAGGCGTTTGCGTTGGAAAACAATATTGACGAAATATATTGTACACTTCCCAATTCGCAGGACGAAAAGATAATCCGCCTGCTTAATTTCGCGGAAAAGAACATGATCCGGTTTTATCTGGTTCCGGAATTTTCCCGCTATGTGAAAAAGAAACTGATACTGGAAAGCATCGAACACCTTCCGATCATGACGGTTCGCTCGGAGCCGTTGCAATCGATTCACAACCAAATCATCAAACGGCTGTTTGACATTGTGTTTTCCTTCCTTTTCCTGGTTATCCTTTTCCCCCTGTTTTATATCATACTCGGAGGCATCATTAAATTGTCGTCGCGGGGACCCATCCTATTTAAACAGAAACGCACCGGGATATATGGGAAAGAATTTAACTGCTATAAGTTCCGTTCCATGCAGATGAATGAGGACGCACATGTCAAACAAGCGGTGGAAAACGATCCGCGGATCACCAGGCTGGGGCATTTCCTGCGGCACTTCAACCTGGACGAGATTCCTCAATTTTACAACGTCCTCCGGGGAGATATGAGCGTTGTCGGGCCGCGTCCGCACATGCTGAAACACACCGAATTGTATTCTTCCATCATCGACAAATACATGGTGCGCCATTTGATTAAACCGGGAATCACCGGCTGGGCGCAGGTAAACGGATACCGGGGCGAAACAAAAACCATTGAACAAATGGAAGGCAGGGTGCGTTTAGATGTATGGTACCTCGAAAACTGGACCTTTTTGCTGGATCTGAAAATCGTTCTCCTGACGGTTATTAATATGTTCAGAGGAGAGAAAAACGCCTATTGATGCTGGAAACAATCACTGCCGGTAATCCTGAAAGATGGGACGAAATCGTCCGTTCCATGTATAAATACGACTTTTATCATCTGCATACCTACCACTGCTTAGACCAGTCGGGCGAGGCGCTTTTGCTCTATTTTCACAACGAAACGGCTGCTTTTGCCTTTCCCGTCATTCAACGGAACATCCACGGAACTGCCTACAAAGACATTACTTCGGTATATGGCTATTCGGGTCCCCTGTCGCAGAGCCGGAATCCGTCGGAAGAAGATGTCCGGCTGTTTCAGGAAGAACTGAAAAGGTATTTCGATGCCAATCATATCGTTACGGCTTTCGCCCGGTTGCATCCCCTGCTGGAGGAGCAATCGTTGCTGTTGGAAAACTGGGGCGAAGTCAAAGGCTTGAACCTCACGGTCGGAATTGATTTGACGGCGCCGGAAGCGCAGCAACGGAAACAATATTCCCGTTCGCTGAGATACCGGGTCAATTACCTGAAAAAACAGGGCGTGACTGTCGTCAAAGCCTCCGGTAAAAAGGAGATAGATGCTTTTATCGAAATCTATAAAGAAAATATGGACCGGGTAAAGGCGGCGGGTATTTATTATTTCCCTGCCGGTTATTTTTATACTTTTTTGAACAACATTGATTCCTGCATTTTACTTGCTTCTTACGGCAATCAATGGATAAGCGGCTCTCTCTGTACCTTTTGCAACGGAATCATGCAGGCGCACCTGAATGCAACGAAAAACGATTTCCTGCACCTGAGCCCGCTAAAATTAGTGCTGGACCGGGCGCGCGAAACGGGAATGGCGAGGGGCATGCATTGCCTTCATCTGGGCGGCGGAAGAAGCGGCAACGACGATTCGTTGTTTGTGTTCAAGTCCCGGTTTTCCGGCGACCGGTTTCTGTTCAAAGTCTGGACATACATTCACGACAGGGAAGCGTACGCGCGCCTTGTGTCCGAAAAGTACAGTGGAAAGACTCCGCCATCCGATTTTTTCCCCTTATACAGGGCTTGAAGCGGTCGCATCTGCAAAAGATTGACCTTTAAAATAATAAAACCTCCGTATCCTGCATTTGAGATACGGAGGTTTTATTTAGAGGGATTCGGATTTACAACGTAGTTTGTTGAATATTGGGTTCTTCCAAACCGTATCCGG
>JAIRSN010000212.1 GCA_031255425.1 Dysgonamonadaceae bacterium | reverse complement strand
AAAATTATAAAAGCGGCTGCGCCGCCGCAGCCGCCGTATCTAAATTATTGAATGAAAAACAAATAAACAAGCCGTCCCTTACCCGCAGGCATTCCCCCGAATTAGCAAATCGTCATCGTAATAAAAGAAAGAAAGAATCAATAGATAAAATTTTATTCATTGTACCTTAAAATTTTTTCAAATTAACTAAAAATAATATATCTTTGTTCCGGTTAATCTATTCTATATATAATATAGAACTTATTAGCTAAAAAAATAACAAATAAGAACGCATAACAAATGTTTAAAAAAGAGAATTGTATGAAAAGATTCACATGGATGTTAACATGCTTTTGGATAAGCATGAGTTTGGCAATCGCACAAACCAAACAGGCAGGCGGGACGGTGGTAGACGAAACCGGCGAGCCTGTAATCGGGGCGTCGGTTGTGGTAAAAGCGAACGCATCGATCGGTACGGTTACCGATTTGGATGGGAAGTTTACGTTGAGTGTTCCGGGTTCGGCGCAAACACTTATCGTAAAGTATTTGGGCAAGCAGGACCAGGAAGTAGAAGCATCGGCAGATGTAAGTGTGACGCTTCTCCCTTTGGAATCTGCCTTGGATGAGGTGATCGTGGTGGCGTACGGAACCACAACCCGGAAATCATTTACCGGCTCGGCGGCGGTGATCCGGAACGATAAAATCGAAAAAAACCAGTCCGCCAACGTGACCAACAACATCGCCGGCAAGGTAGCCGGGGTGCAGGGATTGTCCGCCAACGGTCAACCCGGGGAAGGCTCGTCGATCCGTATCCGCGGGATCAGTTCGATGAATGCGAGCAACGCGCCGCTGTATGTAGTGGACGGTGTGCCGTACGATACGGATATTTCCGCCATCAACAATCTGGACATTGAGTCGGTCACCGTACTGAAAGATGCCGCTTCTGCCGCACTGTACGGCGCACGCGGCGCAAACGGCGTGGTGATCATCACCACCAAACGCGGGAAAAGCGGAAAAGCGCAGGTGAAAGTGGATACGAAATGGGGAACCAACTCGCGGGCGATTCCGACCTACGCGGTGATGACGGATCCGGGAATGTATTACGAATCGTTTTACCGCGCACTGTACAACAGCCGGATCAACGCAAACGGTCCTGACGCATCGCATGCATACGCCAACCGGATCTTGCTGGACGCTTCCAACGGCGGCGTGGGCTACAAAGTGTACGACGTCCCGGCGGGACAGCGCTTTATCGGTACCAATTTCAAACTGAACCCGAACGCTACGCCCGGTTATTCGGACGGCACCTACACCTACCTTGCCGACAACTGGTACGACGAAATCTTCAAAAAAGATAATTTGCGCCAGGAATACAATGTGAGTGTCAGCGGTTCGAGCGACAAAATAAACTACTTTGCTTCGGGCAACTACCTGGGCGATACGGGTATTATTGAAAACTCCGATTTTCAACGGTTCTCGTCCCGTTTGAATGTCGACTACCAGGCGAAAGACTGGCTGAAAATCACTTCCAACCTGAACTACACCCGGGCGGATATTCGTTACCCGGACGAACAGGTCAGCGACCGCTCGTCGGGAAACATCTTTTACCTCAGCAATATGCTGGCGCCGATCTATCCGTTGTATGTCCGCGACGCCAACGGCAATATCATGAACGACGCCAACGGATACAGGATGTACGACTACGGCGACGGGATGATTGTAAATGCCAAACGCCCGTTTATGAGCCAATCCAACCCGGCTTCGGCGCTGATGTTAAACACCGAGCTTTTCTCGATTGATTATTTTGTCGGCAAATGGTCGGCGATCGCCGAATTGTACAAGGGATTGAAAGCGACGGCAACGGTCGGGCTGACTTCCTCGAACGAACGCTACAACAAGACGATGAATCCCTATTACGGGCAATTTGCACCGGCGGGAGGTTATGTGTCTGTAAGCGCGAACCGTTTTACGGGCATCAACCAGCAATACCTGCTGACTTATGCCAACAAGTTCGGCTTGCACAATGTAGATGTGTTGGCGGGAGTGGAATCCTACAAATCCAAAAATTCCGGATTGAGCGGTTTCAAGATGAAGATTTACCAGGACCGGGTAGCGGAATTGAATAATGCAATCGTAGACCCCAGTACCAGTTCGTCTTCCGTCAGTTACGCGACGTTCGGCATCTTGAGCCAGTTTAAATACGATTATGCTTCCAGATACTTCGGTTCGCTGTCGTATCGCCGGGATGCCTCTTCCTGTTTCGAACCCGAAAACCGCTGGGGTAATTTCTGGTCGGCAGGGCTCGCCTGGGACCTGAGTTCCGAATATTTCCTGGAAGACCTGGAGCAGGTCAATCTCCTGAAACTGAAAGTAAGTTACGGTGCGCAAGGGAACGACAAACTGTATTATCCCGAAAGTTACGCCTCCTCAAGAGTGGTCAACTACTACCCGTACCAGGATCAGTATGAGGTTTCGGAAAACAACGGAGAGTTTGCAACCGCCCGTTCGTATAAGGGAAACAAGGATATTACCTGGGAAACGTCGTATAACTTCAACGCCGGGGTTGATTTCTCGCTGTTCGACGACCGGCTGGGAGGAACCGTGGAAGGATTCTCCCGGGAAACGGTTGATATGCTGTATTACCGCCCGATGGCTCCGAGCCTCGGCTACACCGAATTGCCGGTGAACATCGGTTCCATCCGCAACTCCGGTTTCGAAGCGGACATACACGGCGACCTGGTCAAAACGGAATCGTTCAAATGGAACCTTTATGCCAACGCTACCTGGTTCAAGAACGAAATCATCCAATTGGCACCGGAACTCAAGGGGCAATGGATCAGCGGAAGCTATATCTATAAGGAAGGCGAATCCATGTACAACTTCTATCTCCGCGAATACGCCGGTGTGGACGAAACCACAGGCGATGCGCTCTGGTATGTGGATAAAAAAGATGCACAGGGCACGATTGTAGGGAAAGAAACGACGACCAACTGGTCTACCGCCACGCAATACGAACAGGGGGACATTCTCCCGAAAATATACGGCGGGTTCGGAACAGCCATCGATGCTTACGGATTCGACCTGTCCGTCGACTTTGCCTACCAATGGGGCGGCCGCGTTTACGACAACACCTATTCCGTGTTGATGCATTCGGGCTACGGCAGCGATGCCGGACGAAATTGGCATACCGATATTCTGGGTGCATGGACGCCGGAAAATCCGAAGACGGATGTGCCGCGGCTAAACTCGCAGGATCAATACGCCAATGCAACCTCTACCCGCTTTCTGGTAAGTTCCGACTTCTTAAGTTTGCAAAACGTAACCTTGGGCTACTCCTTGCCCGGCAAATGGCTGAAAAAACTTAAAATAGAAAAATTCCGGCTGTTCGGAGTCGCCGACAACGTCGCTTTATTCAGCGCCCGGCAGGGACTGGATCCGCGCCAGAGTTACACCGCTACGTACAGTGGTTCTTTATACACGCCTGTCCGTTCCATTTCGGGAGGCATCAATATTACATTTTAATAAAGTTGAATGAATATAAAAACAATTAGAAAGATGAAAAAGACTAATATATATATTGTAGCCTTATTGAGCATCTTCTTTGTCCTGGGATGCAACGATTTCCTGGACGTACTGCCCGAAGGCGGAACCGTGACGGAAGATCAGAAAAACGCCGCGATTGAAGCAAATCCCGGCTTACTGGCCGCCGACATAGCGGCAATGAATGCGAATATGATTGCTTACTGTGGTATCTTGGGACCGTCCGCTCACAACGATTTCGGCTATGCGGCTGCCTGCCTTTATATGGACAGTAACGGTGCAGATATGCCTGCCGCCAACCTCGGCTATAACTGGTTTTCACCCAATTCGAATTACAGCGACAGGGTGTACACATCGACCCGGACAACTTTTATGTGGAATTTATTCTACAAGCAAATAGCTTCCGCGAATATTGTGTTGTCGTCCGTCGACCCGGAAACCGAAAACCCGACCTTGCGCGGGTATATGGGACAGGCATTGGCGGTACGTGCATTCGACTACCTGCATTTGGCGCAGTTGTTCCAGTTTACCTACAAAGGACACGAACAGGCAAAGTGTGTACCGATTGTAACGGAAAAAACGACTGCCGAAGAAGCCGCCAACAATCCGCGCGCTACGGTAGAGGATGTATATAAACTTATTATCGACGACTTAAACAAATCGATTGGACTGTTGGATGGCTTCAAACGGTTGGACAAGGGATACATCGACCAGAGTGTCGCCTATGGCTTGCGCGCCCGCGCAAACCTGGTGATGAATAATTGGGCGGCGGCGGCAAACGATGCCGACAGTGCATTAATCCTGTCCGGCGCGGTTCCTTATACCCTGGCGCAGGCTTCGGCTCCGGCATTTTACGATGCCAACGACCGGAATGTGTTGTGGGCAAACATTATTACCGAAAACAACGACATTGTGCTTTCCGGAATTATCAACATGCCTTCGCATCTGTGTACATTCTATACCGACGGATATATAGGCGTAGGGGTTTGGAAGAAAATAAACAAACCGCTGTACGATAGAATCAGTGCGGGCGATATACGAAAACAATGGTGGTTGAACGAAAACCTGCAATCCACGCTTGTCAGCGCTCCGGTATACGACGAATGGCGCAAAACGGCTACCGCGGAAAGCGATTTCGGCGCTTATACGAATGTGAAATTCGGTGCCGACGGTGGTACCGGCGGCTTGTACAATCAAACGCCGGCACAGGACTGGTTCCTGATGCGTGCGGAAGAATTGATTTTAATCCGGGCGGAAGGCTTGGCGCTTTCAAGCAATCCGGCAGCGGCAAAAGCCTTGCTGGAAGAGTTTGTAAACAAAAACCGGATGGTCAACGGAAGCGGATATGTGGCTCCTTCCGGTCCCGACGCTCTTCAGGAAGAAATCTGGCTTCAACGCCGCATTGAATTATGGGGAGAAGGGTTCTCGTTTTTCGATATTATGCGGCTGAAAAAACCGGTTACGCGGGTCGAAAACGGGGTGACGTCATTCCCCGATGCCTGGCAGTTCAATATTCCGGCAGAAGCGCCTATTTTGCGGTGGCTGGTTCCGAAAAGCGAAATTGAAGCCAATGCCGGCATCCGTGAAGAAGATAACAACGAAAAGGTAAATCCGCCGAAACCTTGATCATGTTTAACTATTTTAAATTACAACAAAAATGAAAACATATAATAAATTTTCAGCTATTTTGATGGGTGCAATCCTTTTAACAGGCGCATCCTGTACCGAAGAAGTATTCAGAAGCGCTTCGCCGGTTCAAGAAGGCGGCGTTCAGGTGTATATTTCGGAGGCGAACAGCACCTCGCTCCTGTTTTTACCCGACGACCCGACGACATTTACCGTAACACTCGGCAGGCAAAACACGCAGGGAACAATCACGGTTCCGCTGTCGGTAAGCGACCCGGAAAACCTGCTCGCAGTAAACAACTCCATTACATTTGAAGATGGAGAAGCGCTGGCTGAACTTGAAGTGGATTTTTCTGCGATGGAGCTTGGGCAAAGCACCTCGCTCGAACTGTCCGTCACAAACGAGGAAGACCGGTACCTTTACGGGCTTTCCACGCTTAGCATCCGTGTTTTGCGCGACTATAAATGGGCAAGTGCCGGTTCGGTAGAATATACCGATCTCGACTTCGGATTAGAAACAGCCACTGTTCCTATCGAGCGGGCGGAAGGCACCCAACTGTTCCGGTTGCCTAACTTGTTTTACGAAATATGTGTGGCTGTCGGAGATCCCGATCCTGTCGACAAGGGCTACCATCTGCAATTCTATATTGATCCGTCGACTTACGACGCCATTTCGCTTGTAGATGGTTTTCAGGATTTAGGTACGGGATATGAAGTCTATTGGAATACCGGCAACTTTGGTGATTATTGTCACTTTACAAACTATGGCAGCAAGTATACCTTAGAATATATATTGACGCCGGACAGAAGCACCGTATACCTTGGTGGAGCATCATTTGTATGGACAGACGGGTTCAAAGGGGTAGAGCCGGATCCGTATAAAGACGAGGACCTCGAAAAGGCCAACCTGGATAAAGTGATGACCGATGCGGAAGGATATTACCTCGGATACGAATATCAGGACGGTCAGGATGAATATGGAAACAAATCGGAGATACCCGTAGCTGAATATATTCTGTCGTTAGCAAGTTCCGATCTGGATATTTCGTTGGATATTCTCACCTCTTTCGATGGGAATATTGTCATTCCCGCCGGCGTCTATCCGATAGATAACTCGGATGAAGCGACCTCGGTTCGTGCAGGAAATTATACGGAATTCCCGTACGGTTCGTATGCCCAAATTCCGGCAATAAGTCCGGACTTGAAGTTGTATTTTGTTTCCGGCGCCGTTCGTTTCGAGTACGAAGGAGATATTTGCAACATCACCGTCGAAGCGGTTACGGGAAAAGGGTCAAACGTAAAGGCAACCTGGCAAGGCAAGCTGGACATAATCGATTTAACGCAGCCTGAACCTGCCGGAGCAAAAATGAAAGCGGATCAAAAGCCGAAAAAAGCAAAATTATCATTGATAAAATAATTTTTAAATAGAAAAATTAGATATGAAAAAGACATTAAATAAAATTTGCAGTTTGATGGCGATTGCGCTGTTGTCTGCTTATTGTGCCCCTATCGAACACGATACGGAGACGCTTGAGTCGATCTTGAAAGGAAGGCAAACATTGACTCAATCAACATCTTACTATTTAGGAAGGACAG
The DNA here is from genome assembly GCA_031255425.1 of Dysgonamonadaceae bacterium. Taxonomy (GTDB): domain Bacteria; phylum Bacteroidota; class Bacteroidia; order Bacteroidales; family Azobacteroidaceae; genus Azobacteroides. Next base: position 796 of record JAIRSN010000212.1, on the reverse strand, counting down.
CAACGAATGCGGATGCATACAGTTTACGGCTGATGTCCGAAGGCATTGGTGTGGATTATACTATAAGTAGTAACGTAATTGTTGATAATACTTACAGCGGCAGCGGCTATATCATTTCTATCGATTCGCTGTTTGCCGGTCCATCGGATGCGCTTGCGTTTCCTGTCGGCACTTTTGATATAAAAGAATCGATTAGCCGTATTTATGTTGTCGTTCTGCACGGTGGTTCGTCCGCTTCTGCCGCCGAAAAGATCCAGGTAGTGGAAGGAACGGTAACGGTTGCCCAATCGGGCGATAAGTATACCGTAGCGATTGATGCGACAAATATCAACGGTTCGGAACTGGAGGTTTCATATACCGGCAGTATCGAAGTAGCTCCTGCGACCATTTATGCAAATGAGCCTTTAGCCGTTTCGACACAGAATTTCGAAATAGAAGAAATTGCTTTCGAATCAAACAACGTAGATGTGGATAGAGATTCCCAGGTAGACCTCTCGTTATCTACACTTACCTTGACGGGAGCAAAGACCCGCATTGTGATCGATGAAATTGTGGGTCTTCCTTATATGATTGGGGCAGAACCCAAGAGACCGGAAGCAGGTACGTACAACCTGACGGAGTGGACGTATGAGGATAGTAGTTTTACTCCGGGTGAGATTTACAACGGACAATTGACGGGAAGTTACGCCTGGCTGTTGTCCAATCCGGAAACACCTTCTTTTTCCGAGATGTGGTATTTTACCGAAGCTCAAATGGTCGTAAGTGAAACAAATGGGGTGTATTCCATTCAAATCAC
>JAIRSN010000207.1 GCA_031255425.1 Dysgonamonadaceae bacterium | reverse complement strand
ATTTTTGTCAGATAAATCCGGTTCCGGTAAAGGCAACTCCAACTAACTATAAACATGAGAAAGAAATCTATTTGTGTAATGAATAACAAGTTGCCTTTACCTTTGCCGGAAAGAATTATATTCTGTGTATACGTTTCATTGATGTATGTTGGGCTTCCTGAGTCCCGGAGAGAAGCAATTTAAAAAGTTCGAAGCGCGGGATCCTAACTTTATCCGTCTTTGAGGCCTTAGACTGCCCATTATAGCAAATAAGTTATACCCACGCTTCCTGCGTGAGCGTTTACTAACTTATTCTTACTATAATTGAAATTGTCTAAGTTTCAAAGATAAGAATAAAAGCTAACGCTTTCTTAAATTAAATATGTATAAAAATTGGTTTCTATGCTTTGTTAAAAGAAACCGCACAAAAATAGTGAAAATCTTTTAAATATAAAAGCGGCTGCGCCGCCTAATAAGATAATGAGGTAAGTTATAATATTATATCTGCTTGGCTACGGAGGTTGCTTTGTTATTAAAATTAGGTAGAAATAAGGTTTTGGCGCTACGCGGAAGCGGCGGACATAATGAATCGTGCGACGCCGATGCCCCGTAGCCACCCGACTCCGCAAGAGTCGAATATGAGTAACCCCGGGTGACAACCCGGGGAGAGCATGTGCCCACCCTACACCCGACTCCGAAGGAGTCGAATAAACACGTATATTATTCAACCCGTTCCGGGTTGTGCGGATAGGCGGGGTTCCTCTGCTCATATTCAACCCTCCGGGTTGTGCTGCCGCCCCTCCGACTCCTCAGCTAAGCAGATATACCGCACTCCTTTAAAAATATAAAAGCGCCTGCGGCGCTAAAAGACACTGCATGTCCGTTTGCACCCGCACGCCGCATAAAAAAAGGCAGCGGTATAAAAACACCACTGCCCCTCGACCGATTACGTATAAAACGCTGTTTTATTTCTTGATGCAACGGATAGGACCATCCCAAGTATCGCCCCAAAATTGCCAGCCGGATTCACTCCAACTCTGACCGGCAATTAAACCGAACATATTGCCACCTTCCAGACTGTTGCCGCCATAAGCCGGAAGCTGATACTCGTCGTTGAAGAAAACCAACGTCGTTTTCCATGTATCCGCGTCCAACGTAAAGCCGGCAGCATTTGTGGTCGGCGTCCATACGGCTGCGCCGGCGTATTCCCGGAGGTAAGTTCTATCGGTTGTGCCGACAATGAACAAGGTATTCCAGTCGTCTGCCGTTGCTACGCGCCACCCGTCCGGACAAGGATTGAGTCCGCCTTTTATGGCATCGTTCGTGTACAATTTGCCGTTGACATAAGCGCTTATGGCAAATTCTCCGTCATCGATCAGGTTGGATGCCGCCCATTTGACGCCATTCACTTCAATAAAAAGCTCCGGTTCGGGAAGGATTACGGCAAAGTCGATCGCTACATTGTAGGACGTATCGGGCCAAACATCCTCGCCAATGGCGGCATGACGCGCAATGACGACGTAATATTTGCCGGCAGTGGGCAGGGTTGCCGTGTGAGACAGACTGCCTTGCTCAAAATTCACATCCAAGTACCAATCCCCCGGACTGGCGCTGTTATAAACATCTTTCATCACAAAAGCGTGGAGTTTATCCGCATCCGCCGTAGAAATCGTTAAATTGCCGGCTTCGGCGATATTCACTTCGTACACAATGTCCAAGCCGTTCCATAATTCGGGAATAACAAAGGCTTTCGCTTTCACCGTTCCGTTGTCGTTAAAAGGAAATGCCGCCACCTGAATCGGGCTTGGGGGCGTTTGCGTCACAAATACAATACTGTCGATGTCGGCAACCGGGCGTTCAAAAAGCACCTGGGCGCCTTTCATCACCTGCATTTTCTTCTGCGCTTTCGCTGCGGGAGAAACAAACAGGAGCGCCAATACAGCCATTAAAAATAAAGTAGTTTTTTTCATTTCGTTTGCTTTTTTAGATTAAAACTTCAGGAGTTATTTAACAATAAATTTCTTCGTGACGGCGCCCTTGGCGGATTCAACCCGCACCAGGTACACGCCCGCAGGATAATTGTCCGTCGGAATCGCTACCTGTGCCGCGTTTGTGGCAACGCTGAACATCTGCACGCCTGTAAGTCCGAACACGCGCACCTGCCCGAGCGCTTCTGCGCTTTCCACCGTAAACCGGCCGTCCCGCGGATACACGTTCACGTCCAAACCGGCAACCGAAGGCGCCAGAATAGCCGTTCCAACGTCCTCGAAGGTGAGTTTCCGAATGTCGCCGAAGGCAAAAGTGCGACTGTTACCGTCGACCTTGTGCAACACTAAACCGTTCTCGCCAAAAGTGAGTTTCCGTACCTCTTCGATCGGCGTCTGTACCGCCGCATTTCCTTCGACAGGATAGATAAAAAGTCCGTTCTGCCCGTTTGCCGCCATTGCCGTCAAGGCAAGAGCCACAACAAATAATGTACTTTTCAGATTCATACTTTATTAATTTTAAATTTAGATTGTATACCGTACTACAAAAAATGTGTTTGTTTCTGAGGGCACATCCTTTCATAGTGTTAATTAAATGCAAATATAGAACAAATCGTTCGTTTTTAATTACACAAAATGCTTAATTAGTTAATGAATTTGATTGTTTTTAGTTATTGCAGCAAATTCCGCCGGTCGTATTGGACAAATGTTTCAAACGTACAGGGCATGTGGCTAAGCGCGTGAATCCGTTGGTAAAGAATCCAGCGCGATTGCGCATTGTAATGCCCGCGGCCGCCGTTCCAGTTGACCATCACGGAATTGCCCGGCGGCTCCGGCTTCCAGACATCGGTGGGACAATAAAAGCCGCCGAGATCGAACCCGACCTTGTTTTTTCCCGTATACTGCGGATGGTCGAGGAATGGCTTCCACGGCACGCACGGCAAGCCGTTCGATTCGGCGATGTTCGTGGTTGTGCCGCCGGTTTCGGTCCAGTAGAGGTCGGTGTCGGTCGTCCACGAGACGTTCAGGCAGCGTCCGGTCCCGCTCTCCTGCATGCCTCGCAGCGACGACGGCCCGCCCATGTAACTGCAATTACTTACGTATTCGTCCGCCAGCCCGCCAAAGGCATGGCCGACAAATTCGTGCGACGCCCAATAGTATCCCATCGGTTCGTCGAACGAGTAAACGCCTGTCCGGGTTTCGAAAATGGCATAGCCGCCAATCATGCCGTTGCCGGCGAATATGACGGAAATATCGTCGGGACAACGCAGGCCGGCGTCCTTGAAAACGGGGTTGTTGTTGATTGTTCGCGCCATCTTGTTGAAGTCGGACCCGGACGGCCTGCCCGAACCGAAAGCGTTGTCCGTGCCATCGAAGACGCCCGACTCTTTCGATTCCGCCATGTAGAGGTAGACGTCGAAATAGTCCCGGAAATCGCGGAAAACTTCGCAATCCAGCACGTAATCGAGAAACAGGCGGGTCATGACCGTTTCGTAATCGCCGCCTTTTTTCAGGTCGGTGCGGTCGAAGCCGTCGCCGATGCCGACAAGCACGACGCCGTCGCCCACCGTGTGCCGGTGAAGCAGCAGCACGTCGCCGTCATCGTAATAAATGCCTTTCGGTCCCTGGGAGACGGCGATTTTCTTCGTTTGCCCGCCCATCGCAACGGTGATTTCACCCGTACGGTAGTCCGTGCCGGCATCGGTGCGTTCGTCACCGGTTATCTTAACGATTGATTTGCCCGCGCTTCCGCCCGCATGGTCTACGTGCAACCACGGCGCATCCGATGTCAACGACCATTCGCGGCTGGCGCTGATCGTAACCTTCTTGTATTCGCCCCGGTCGGAAAGTTCAACGGCGGATTTATCGACCTTAAAGAACGCGCCTTTCCCCTGTTTCACCCAAACGGCGGTGGAAAGGGTGTCGTTCTCCTCGCCCACTACGCTGTAAAACTCGATTTTCCCGGTGCGTTCGCCCGGCTCGCTGTTGATGGCGACGGTGGCTTCTACCACCGTGGACGTATTTGCCGCCGTGCTCCGGGTCGACAGGCTGATCCAACTGTCGGCGCTTACCGTCCACCGGTGGGTTGACCGGACACTGAATTTCTTTTTGACAACATCGTCCGTATCCGGAAGGAAAATCGTATCCGTGACGTTCGTCGTCACGGCTGCGGCATACTGCCGGACGGCAACAGTATCGATTTTCCCCGCCGATGTCACCAGTATAAGCGCCGCACGGTCTTCGTTGCCGGGCAAGCTGTCCACGCCTACCCGCACCGTTTCGGGTTCGGCGGAAGCAACGCCTTTGTTGATGTCTGTGTGAATCCAGTCGCCTGTTTTTTCAATGGTATAGTTCACGTCGCTGACAATCGTAAACCGCAACGCGCTTTCTTCCCGGCTGAAGACGAGTTTCCCGGTGCTGAGGGTCCGTATTCCTTTGCCTTCGGCACCGCCGCCGGACGGGTCTTCGTCGCAGGACGAAAAGAGACCGGCGGCAATCACGCCGGCGAGGATAAGGGTTAAATAGTTTCTTTTTTTCATAATCGTTGGAATCGAATGTTAGTTTTGTTTTGTAAATCCGGGTTTCTGGGGATGCAGCTCGTTGTCCAGCCAGTAGCTTTTCGTAAACAGTTCGGCATACGGCGATTGGACATCCGCCTGATTCGGACGTTGGAAGCGTTCGCCGTTGTCGGCGTATCCGCTTTCGCGATCGAACACCAAAAAGTTTGCCACGTTCAGGAAGCCGGTATCGCTTTCCGGATAACGTCCCGAGCGTACGTACGCTTTTTTCCATATCTGGTAGCGCGAGCCGACATCGTAGGAATAGTGCGGGTTTTCGCGCATGGCGGTCTTCGCTTCCGGACCGAATAAATGGCAATAAAAACTCCATGCGGTCGGATAAACGCCTACCTGGTCGTAACCCGGCCGGCCGATAAAGTCTTTCCAGACGACCTTGCCGGGGTCGCTGGTGAAGTCGACCATCCACGAGTAGCCCAACGCCCATTCCCGCGTACGTTCTTCATAGAGGCTGTCGGTGCTGCAATGACCGTCCGTGAAACAGGCGGGGAAGGTTTTGCCGTCTGCCGTCGTGTGCCAGTTCCAACCGGGCGTGCCTTCCGGGGTGTTTCGGGGATCGAAGGTATCATCGGGATACGGCCAGTCGATCGTGCCGTATTTGCAATCATAAGATAAGTCGACCAAGTTGGCAAACGTGTGCCCGAGGTATTCGTGCAACATCCAATAGATGTACTGGGATTCGCCGTCGGGAGTGGACAGGACGCACAGGTCGCCCAGGTTGTAGCCGCCGACTCTCCCGTTGGAAGAGGCGATAAACGTGACGTACGGCACGTTGGGGTGGTTGATTTTGTTCAGCGCCTGGCGTCCCACGGATTTCATTGTTTCGTAATTGGGCCAGGACACGTCGGCGATTGTTCCGAAACGGTTGTTGGCGTAGATGCCGCGCTGGTTCGAGAGGGTCGCTACCGCATAGACGTCGATCAGGTCGCGGAAGTCTTTTCCCATTTCAATCTGGAAAAGGATGTCTTTCAGTCCCGTCGCCCATTGTTCCCAGAGTCCGCCTTTTTTGAGGTCTTCCACGCCCCATCCGTCGCCGATGATGACCAGCGGGGCACCGCTGTTCGGGCGATCCGGATTGGTATACAGGGGAATCAGTTCGCCATCCTTATAATAGTCGAAAGCAACGTTGGGTTGGGTAACGGTGATCGTGTCGGCGCTCAGGTCCGATTTCAGAATGATGTAAGCGGAACGCAGCGCGTCGCCCAGGTTGGGATTCACGTAGACGGTAAGCGTGGAGTCGTTCGCGCCTTTCGCAGAGGCTCCGACGTAGGAAATATAGCCCCGGCCCGGCCCGCGTTTGGTTTCGAACCGCACCCAGTCTTCGGAGGCCGAGAGTTGCCAACTCCCGCTCGCGCCCAAGGAAAACGTGTACGCCGCGCCCGTCGCCACCGCGTCGATGGTTTTGGCAGAGGTTATCCGGGAAACGCCGCTGCCCGCCGCCTGTTCAATATCCACCGCCTTTTTTTCGCCTTTCGCCGCAATATTCAGCCGGACGTAACGGCCGGTTTGGGTGTAATTGGGTTCGGCGGCGACGGTCACATAGCCTTTTCCGGTTCCGCTTTCCGGCGTAACGGTCGCCCAAGTGATATTTTCATCGAAATCGGCCGTCCACGGGTCATTGGTTTTGATGTCTATTTCAAATTTTCCGCCTTCGACGGGAAACGCAATCAGATCGTCGGAAGAAATCGTCAATCCGCCCTTTCCCGGTTCGTTTTCATTACACGCGTTGAAGAATAAAACGCCCAGCATCATACCTGCTATAAAAGTAATTTGTTTTTTCATTTTGATTTTATTAATAAAATTATGCACAAAATTATTTGAAAACTTGCAGGTACGGATTATGCAAAATGATTAATAAATTAATGTTATTGATTTAATTAGGGAAGGCGTTCCGGCGGCTTGCCCTGTCCACAGCGGCGCTGGGGCGGGTAAATAACGAAAGCGCAACCCAATCTGCTTGAGTTGCGCTTGCCGGTTTGCGTTATTTTTTTCCGTTACGGGCGGGAGATAAACCGGCGCCCCACCCTATTGGAACGTTTCTTTTTATTTAATGATACTTCCGGAAGAAACCACATGTCCCTTTTTCAACAGGCGGTAAATATAAACGCCCGGGAATAGACTGCTTGTGTTTAAGCGGTTATCCCGTTTGTCGATTGATCCCGAGAACAAGCGCGTTCCGTTTGTTTCGTTCAATTCCAATACGTAAACGCCGTCCGACAGTCCGTACACCTCCAACTGGTTGCTGTTCCGGTTGAAGACGGGGAAAATTGTTTCCGAACTTATTGCGTCCAAAGCATCTGTTTTACATTCATTTGCATTGAAATAGTCGGCATCTGCGGCGTAAACGATGCCCTCCCCTTTCTTCTGATAGTTGATGCTCTCTGCCTCGTAACCAAGACTAAAGCCCTCCAACGCATGGAAGTGGTGAAGTGAACCGATTCCCTCGATCCAGACATCGTAATGATCATTGAAAAAGAAGCGTTTCCGCTGTGTTTCGCCAATCAGGACGGTATCTATCTTTGTCACCGTGTACGACAACTCGTTTTTTTCTACTGCATCGCCCACTTCCAAACCGAAATCATACAAAAGACTCTCATCCTGTTGATTTTCTTTGATAAAGACTTTTTTGTCCGCTTCCCGCAAGGCTGCCAGGTAATTTTCCGAACAACTGTA
>JAIRSN010000203.1 GCA_031255425.1 Dysgonamonadaceae bacterium | reverse complement strand
TTTTTCAATTAAAATAACTACCTTTGCGTTTTCAATTTTTAAATATGGAATTACTTAATTGGATTATTGACTTTATTATACATATAGACGCACATTTAGCAGAAATGATCGCTCAATATGGAATGTGGGTATACGCAATACTGTTTATCATCATCTTTTGTGAAACCGGACTGGTCGTCACCCCCTTCCTGCCCGGCGATTCGCTCCTGTTCGTAGCCGGCACATTAGCCGCATTGGGAACAAACCATATCAACGTCCATATAATGGTCCTGCTGCTGATTAGCGCAGCCGTTCTCGGCGACGCAAGCAACTACCTGATCGGGAAACTTTTCGGAGAAAAACTCTTCCGGAACCCCCACTCAAAAGTATTCAAGCGGGTTTACTTGGAAAAAACACACGACTTTTACGAAAAACACGGAGGAAAAACCATCATCATCGCCCGCTTTGTACCCATCATCCGCACCTTCGCCCCCTTTGTTGCCGGAATGGGGCGGATGACCTACCTGCACTTTTTCAGCTACAACGTTATCGGAGGCATCGTGTGGGTGCCCCTGTTCCTGTACGCCGGCTTCTTTTTCGGCGAAATGGACTTCGTGAAATCAAACCTGAGTATGCTGATTTTCGCTATTATCTTTGTATCCCTGTTGCCCGGAGTGATTGAAATCCTGAGGCAAAGAGCCAAAGGGAAGAAAAAATGATTTGCCGGGAGCATCCGGTCAGCGTTTATTGCCCGCCCTTTTCCGTTCGTTTTCGTCCAGGATGATTTTCCGCAAGCGCATGGCGCGCGGAGTCAGTTCCACGTACTCATCCTCCTTGATATATTCCAGCGCCTGTTCCAGGCTGAAGATGACCGGAGGCGCCAGGTGCGCTTTCTCGTCACTTCCGGAAGCGCGGACATTGGTCAGCTTTTTCGATTTGGTCACATTCACAACCAGGTCGCCCTCCTTGGAATGTTCCCCCACAATCTGACCGGCGTAAATATCGGTCTGCGGATGAATGAAAAACTTGCCCCTGTCCTGCAATTTGTCGAGCGCATAGGCAAAAGCATTGCCGGTTTCCATCGCGATAATCGATCCGTTCTGGCGTTTGTCGATTTCGCCCTTCCAAGGTTGGTATTCCAGAAAACGGTGCGCCATAATCGCTTCCCCGGCAGAAGCCGTCAGCACATTGTTGGCAAGCCCGATGATTCCGCGCGAAGGGATGATAAACTCCAGGTGGATCCGGTCGTTCTTGCGTTCCATCGACAACATTTCACCTTTCCGGCGGGCAACCATGTCGATGATGCGGCTGGCACATTCCTCCGGCAGATTGATCGTCAACTGTTCGACCGGCTCCAGTTTGACGCCTTCCTTTTCCTTGACAATCACTTGCGGTTGACCGACCTGCAATTCGTATCCTTCGCGCCGCATGGTTTCTATCAGTACCGAGAGGTGCAGCACCCCGCGGCCGTACACAATCCAGGCATCCGCCGAGTCGGACGGAAGCACGCGAAGCGCCAGGTTCTTGTCCAGTTCGCGCATCAACCGTTCGTAGATATGGCGGGAGGTGACATACTTCCCGTCCTTGCCGAAAAACGGCGAATCGTTGATCGTAAACAACATCGACATCGTCGGTTCGTCGATGGCGATCGGCTCCAGCGGTTCGGGATTTTCCACGTCGGTAATCGTATCCCCGATTTCGAAGCCTTCGATTCCGATAATGGCACAAATATCGCCCGATTGTACGGAGCGCACTTTGGTTCTTCCCAAACCCTCAAAAACATTCAGTTCCTTGATTTTGGATTTCAGTATCGAGCCGTCCCTTTTGCAGAGGGCAATGTCGGCACCCTCCTTCAGTTCGCCCCTGTGCACGCGGCCGACCGCAATCCGTCCCACATAATTGGAATAATCCAGCGAGGTGATTTGCATTTGCGGCGCCCCTTCCAGCACCTTCGGCGCGGGAATATGTTCGATAATAGCGTCCAGCAAGGGATAAATATTGTTGGAAGGCGTCCGCCAATCGCTCGACATCCAGCCCTGTTTGGCAGAACCGTAGAGGGTAGCAAAATCCAACTGTGTTTCGGTAGCGTCCAGCGAAAACATCAGGTCGAAAACCATTTCCTGCACCTCTTCCGGGCGGCAATTCGGTTTATCCACCTTATTAATAACGACCACCGGCTTCAACCCCAGCGCAATGGCTTTCTGGAGAACAAACCGGGTTTGAGGCATCGGACCCTCAAAAGCGTCGACCAGCAGCAACGCCCCGTCCGCCATATTCAAAACCCGTTCGACCTCGCCGCCGAAATCGGCATGACCCGGCGTGTCGATAATATTGATTTTACAATCTTTGTAGTTGATAGATACATTTTTAGCAAGGATAGTGATACCGCGTTCCCGTTCCAAATCGTTGCTGTCAAGGAATTGATCTAATTCTGCCTTGTCGTCGCGAAAAAGTTTACCGGCGAGTAACATTTTGTCCACCAGAGTGGTTTTACCGTGATCGACATGGGCAATAATGGCAATATTTCTGATTTTCTGCATTTCCCTAAAAGTTTTACCTGATTTTTTTCAGGGCGCAAAGTTAGCACTAAATTTCAGAAATACACACAAACGCGCGAAAATAACCGGGGGCGCTTACCTTCCCGCGTAAGCGCCCCTTATTTTCAATCGGTTGTATCGATAAATTGTTGAATGGTCAGTTTCTCTTGCAGCGGACGCTGTACTGTGCACGTTTATCATTTTCCCCAAGGGTTAGATTAGTGCCTGAACCCACTGCTACGATAAATGCGCCATTGCCTATACTGCTTCCTGACCACAGTATACCCGTCCTATCCCAATAAGTGGGTTCACCAGCCCAGAGTCCTCCCACTAGAAGGACGTCCATGCCGTTATTATAGCTCGCATGACTTTCGCCGCCGGTGCCTGCGCCCACCTGCGTCTTACTTTTCATCTTTGTCGCGGCATTATTCTTCCCCGCAAAGGATGAATAGGCTTGGCTTTCATCGTCTATCATGACTTGAATCAACTCACGCCATTCGGCTTCTGTGGGCAAATGCCATCCGGCGGGGCATATTCCCTGGCGATTCGTTGGGTTGTCGTCCGTATCGTCACCCGGTGTACCGGCGTTTGCCGCCGCCCAGGTATAAAGCCGTCCGTATTCCGGATGTGCTTCAAAAAGAGCCTTGTCCATATTCGGATAGTGATAATATCTATGGGACTTATCATTGCTTCCATTACGGTTCT
>JAIRSN010000159.1 GCA_031255425.1 Dysgonamonadaceae bacterium | reverse complement strand
AGCGCATATCAGCGATAAACATAAATTAACTTATTCTTAAAAGCGCGCGCTGGCGATAAACATAAATTAACAGATTTACGTTTTCGCTGGACGCGAAAAGCCAAAAATGGACGGATTTTCGTCTTCGCTGTATGCGGAAAACCAAAAACCGACGAATTTTCATTTTCCAACTATATTAAAAAGTAAAAAACAAAAAAGGCTACGTTTCCGCAGCCAGGTAAATTCATCCAGCTTCTTTAAAATAGAAAAGACACTGCGGCGCCGTGTCCGCCGCCTCAAATATAAAAGCGCCTGCGCCACCAAATAAATCAAAAGAATTACCATATTAGATAATATGTGGAAAATTTTTTTTACCTTTCGGGGGTGATACTGAAAACCTCCCGGAGACATTTTTACAAAATCGGGAAAACCCGGACACGCAGTGTCTTTAAAATTACAAAAGCGGTGTAACCGCTGACAATATACAACAGTTTAAATTAAATAGTTATGAAGAAGTTATTGACATTATTATTTCTTGCAAGCCTCACAGCAGGCATGATGCAAGCGAGTGTAAAAGACGAACCGGCAGATTCGCGAGTAGTAATTGCCCAATGGAACGGGTATACCCCCAGCGAGCCCCCTGCCGACGGGCAGTTCACCGCCACCGAAGGCGTGCCGGTGAACAAAAACGTGGCGGTGCTGACCCGGGATGCCTCGGCAGTAGTGGCAGACTATGCCGTCAACACCGACTTTATCGCCGCGTCGAAAAGCTGGGCGGATGCCGACGTCACGGAGAAATATTGGATCGCAACGCTTTCGACCCAAGGCTGCGAAGACCTGTTGCTTACGTCCAAGCAAAAAGGTTCCAATACCGGACCGAAGGACTTTAAGATCCAGTACCGCGCCGGCGCGGATGTGCCCTGGACCGACCTGCCCGGCGGCGGCATCACGGTAGGCAACGACAACTACGTGAAGGGCATAGTGGAAGATTTACCGCTTCCCGCCGCCCTGAACAACCAGGAAACCGTCGCGTTGCGTTGGCTGGCGACGTCCACCGCACGCATTAGCGGGACGGATCCGGTGGCCGCCGGCGGCGTGAACCGCTTGGAAGTGATTGTCCGGGGAGTCTCCAACGGCGAAGGCGAACCGACCCTGAGCAACGATGCCACGCTGAAAACTCTGTCCGTAGGCGGAGCAAATATCCTGAAACCCAACGTCTACGACTATGCGTATAAGTTGGCGGAAGGCACCACCGAGCTTCCCGCCCTGTTGGTGGAACCCCGTCACGAAGGGGCAACCATTGACGAAGCCACGAAGAAAACGCCCACCCTCGCCGGCATTGCCGACGGCAGCAACAACCGGGCGGAATGGACCGTGGTAGCCGAAGACGGCGTCACGCGGCAGTCGTACACCGTCACCTTCACGTTCGAACAGACGGTGGAAGGCAGGGTATTCTTCGAAACCTGCGGCGATGCGGCACCGGCGACCGGCACCCGCCCGAACCCGGCGCAATACACCGGTTGGGACAACTCGGCGCCGGTCGCGTTCGACGGAACGGCAGACGTGCGCGCGACCGCCTCGGCGGATTCACATGTCTGGTTTGCAGCCACTAGCACAACCAATCCGGAACGAACGCTGGTGATAGCCGGCATCCGTACGGCGGGCAAAACCGACCTGAAACTCTCGTTCGACCTGGCGGCAAACAGCGTGGCAAACAATGCCGCGAACGCCGAAAACATGCACGTCCGGGTGAAAGACCTGGAGTCCGGAACGGAAAGCGAGATCGCCGTGCCCTCCCTGCCCCTTACGGCGGCGAATACCTACGTGAGCGTGACCAACCTGCCCGGCATCCCGGCGACCGGCAACCTGCAAATCACCTTCCGGACCGATGCCGGCAACACGGTCGGTTACCGCTTAGACAATATCCAGGTGACGGAAGGCGAAGCCATCGAGCTGAGCGCCAACAACCGCCTGGCATCGCTGACGGTCAGCAAAGGCGCCCTGAAGCCGGCGTTCGACCCCGATGTGCTTGCCTACTCGGTAGTTTTACCGGAGAATGAAACGGAAGTGCCCGTCCTGACTTACGAGGTGGAAGACGCCAAGGCGACCGCCCGGGTACAGAATCCGGAGGCGATTCCGGGAACGGCACGGGTGATTGTCACCGCCGAGAACGGCGACGAAAAGATCTACCGGGTTGTTTATTCCCTTGCGGTACCCGCCGGCGTGTGGATGGAAACATTCGAAACGGAAACGTCGAAAAACTCGTATGCCGCAGGCGATTACCAGGGGACTGCCGCCTTGTGGCAGATCGCCGGCGTGGTACGCAACGACGACGACAACGACAAGAAGCACGGGCTAATGGCACTCCGCCTGCGCGATGCGGGCATTCCGGACGTAGCGAATCATTTTCTGGAGATGCGGGAAGACAAGGCGAACGGCGCCGGTCAGATTTCCCTCTACCACGGCATGTACGGCACGCACACCGGGGGCGCGTATACCCTGGAAGTGTCGAACGACGGCGGCGCCACCTGGGACGCTTTCACCGCGGAAGTGGAGGAAGTGCCTGCCGACCTCGCGCCCATCCGCTTTACGGCAAACGTCAAGGGGAATATCCGGATCCGGATCACCAAACAGGGGAGCGCCACCGGTTCTTCCATTAATATAGATGATATTCAGATTACGGATTACCTGCCGGACGGCATGCGTTCCCCCGTCGCTGCGGTGCGCGTATCGGTGTTGGACGGCGTCCTGCGGGTGGAAAAGGCGGAAGCCGGCGCCCTCACCACGGTCTTCGACGCGGCGGGCAACCGGATCGCATCGACCCTTGCCACCGAAATCCGGCTGCCTGCTCCGGGTATTTATATTGTAAAAGTGAATGCGGATGTATTCAAAGTAATCAACCTCTTTAGAAAATAAATAAACGGAGGCGCACTGTCTCTTTGAAATTATAAATCAAAAAATTATAAAAAAGGCTGCGCCTCCGGTAATATAAATACAGAAATGAAAGAAATGAAGATACTGAAGAAATTAAAGACAATGAAAATAATCGCCCTCCCTTTATTTTCATTTCTTTTCCTTTCTTCGTTATTCGCGGCGATTCCGCCGGGATATTACAATCCGATCGACCAAAAGCAGGAGCGCGAACTGAAAACCGCGCTCCACCAGCTTTTGAAAAATCACCTGACGTTGAGTTACAACGACCTCTGGTACTATTTCCGGACAACGGACGTGCAAGACGACGGCATCACCGTCTGGGATATGTATTCGAATCAAGACCGCCGTTATCCGGCGGAAGAAGGCAAGAGTGTTCCCGGTATGAACCGGGAACACTCCTTTCCCAAGAGTTGGTGGGCGGTATCCAGCCAGACCGACCGGTACGCCGCCTATTCCGACCTCAACCACCTCTATCCCTCGGACGATGAAGCCAATATCCGGAAGTCGAATTATATCTTGGGCGAAATAGGCAGCCCGTCGTACGACAACGGCGTTTCCCGGGTCGGGAAAAACAGCTACCCGTACAGCGGATCGCCCTCCGTCAATGCCTTCGAACCGGCGGACGAATACAAGGGCGACTTTGCCCGCACCTACTTCTACATGGTCACCTGTTACGAAAACTACGCATCCCAGTGGCGGAGCGACGCCCTGCACCTGCTCCACAACGAAACCTACCCCGTCTTCCAGGACTGGGCGCGGGCGATGTTGTTGCAATGGCACCGGGCGGATCCCGTCAGCAACAAGGAGCGGGTACGCAACGAGGAGGTCTACCTCTACCAGAACAACCGGAACCCCTTTATTGATTTTCCCGAACTGGCGGAACATATCTGGGGAACCAAAACCGGCGAACCCTTCGAGGTGCCGGACGACCTGGTCATAGAAGACCCGGCGTTGATCAGTCCCGCCAACCTCAGTGAACTGTATTTCGGGGAAGTGCAGAAAAACTCGCTGATCGAGAAGACGCTCCTGTTGAAAGGCGTCGGGCTCACCGGCAACCTGACGGTCAGCCTGTGGGCAGACGGACCCAGCCCCTTCCAACTCTCGGCGGCATCCGTTCCGGCAACGCGCGTCAATTCGGCAGAAGGCTATCCGTTGACAATCACGTATAATCCCTCGGAATACGGCGCCCACACCGCGCTGATCATCCTTCAGGACGGCGGGATCAGCGGCAGCGTAGCCGTCACCGTCAAAGGCATCTGCACGGAATACGCCGCCCTCGTCCCCATCGGATCCGGTCACTCCGACCTCTACACCCGGGGAAACGAAATCGTCTACCGGGCGTACGACCCCACCGGTACCGTCACAATCTCCGACCTGCAAGGGAACATCCTGTACCGGAACCAATGTACAGGACAATGGGAAACCTTCACCGCCGCTTATCCGGGCGTGTACATCGTCCGGATCAACCGTCACCCGCGGAAAGTACGGATCAAAGGATAGGCACAGATGTACACCGATACGCCCATCCTGTTCGCCTTTCTGCTGACCGCCCTCGCCGGACTGTCCACCGGCATCGGGAGCCTGATTGCCCTGTTGACCCGGAAGACCAACCGGAATTTCCTCAGCCTTTCGCTGGGTTTTTCCGCCGGGATCATGCTCTACGTCTCCTTTATGGAGATGATGCCGCAAGGACTGAAAGAGTTGACCGAAGCCTGCGGCGACAAGCCGGGGACACTCTACCTGATTCTGGCGTTTTTCGCCGGGATCCTCTTCATCAACCTGATCGACTTCCTCATCCCCGAACAGATCAACCCACACGAAGCACATCCGGTAGAAGAGATGAGCGACACCACCCAACTGAAACGCACCGGCATCCTGGTCGCGCTCTCGATCGCGATCCACAACTTTCCGGAAGGGATCGCCACGTTCACCTCCGCCTTAGGCTCGTTGGACATCGCCGTACCGATCACCGTCGCGATCGCCCTCCACAACATACCGGAAGGGATTGCCGTCGCCGTCCCCATCTACCATTCCACCGGGAGCCGCCGGAAAGCTTTTTGGTACTCCTTCCTGTCCGGTTTAGCCGAACCGGTGGGCGCGATGTTAGGCTACCTGTTCCTGATGAACTTCCGGAGCCCCCTGTTGAACGGCCTCGTATTAGCCGCCGTATCCGGGATCATGGTCTTCATCTCCTTGGACGAACTGTTACCCAGCGCAGAGAAGTACGGGAAACACCACCTATCCATCACCGGCGTCGTGCTGGGGATGGCCGTGATGGCTTTCAGCCTGTTTTTGTTCCTGTGATCAGGCGCGCGTAAGCACGCACGAAAGGACAAAAGCGCCTCCGAAAGAACCTCCCCGGCGACATCTCGAAAAATAATTTTGATATTTTTTGCAGAAAAGAAAATAAATACTACCTTTGTACCGCCATTAAAAAAGCATTCGGGCGTTTAGCTCAGCTGGTTCAGAGCATCTGCCTTACAAGCAGAGGGTCGGCGGTTCGAATCCGTCAACGCCCAC
>JAIRSN010000158.1 GCA_031255425.1 Dysgonamonadaceae bacterium | reverse complement strand
GATCCTTAGTTGTGTATTGAGTCGAAAAACAAGCTAAGGATAAGCATGTAGAAAGCAAATTAATTCCTCGTTTGGACGAGGGTTCGAGTCCCTCCAACTCCACAATCAAAGATTTTTTTTGTTCCAAAATCGTTTTAATCACTTTGGATTGATATTCTCCGAATCTGAATCCTGTTCGTGCTTTTTCTTATCCTGTATTACAAAATAAATACCTCCCACACAAGCAATCACGCTAACCAGAATATACATGTAAATTGCTCCCATATTATTTCCTCCCTTTCTTTTTTGCAGTGGATTCTTTTTGTAAATAAAGTCCCCAACCTACGGTTATTATTACGGCAACTATACCACCGATATAAACTTGCCAAAATGATTTTTCTTATAAAAAACTTATTTACTTGGAATAATGACCTCGAAGCGAATAGATTGTAATTGTTCCGTTTTCAACAGAATAAATAATTCTGTCTTTTCCGTTAATTCTGCGCGACCACTTTCCGGATAAATCATATTTCAGCGCTTCCGGTTTTCCAATTCCACTGAAAGGACTTGCTTTCATGGATTTGAATAATGCTTCAATTTTCTTGATTGTTTTTTTGTCGGTTTGATACCAATATGCCAAATCTGCTTCGGATTCGTCTTTAAATAGAAATTCCATATTGGTTCAAATCTATTTTCTTGGATGGTTGTTTTTCTGCCCGCTTTATTTTCGCTACAAATTCCGGATCATAAGGAGATCCTTCTATTGTAATTCCTTCCATGTCAAAAAAATCTTTGAGTTTTTCGCCGTATTTTTTGAGGTCAATACGTACAAAGGTCGCCATGCCTTTGGCATTACGTTCGATATATATTCCGGTAGGCTGCATTATATTGATTGTTTAATGATTTGACAAAAATAGATTATTTTTCCGAACTCAGCAAATCAGAAACATTCTTTTTTCCTCTAAAAAAGATCCTTACCCGGTCGGGAATTTCCCCGTACCCGTTTTTCTGCCTCCAGCAAATATAACATCGCAAATTCTTTCATAACCGGAATAATTTATTAACTTTGCAGCCGATTTTTTTCTACATATCATACAAGAACGTAAGAAAAAAATGATAATACAAAGATAAAATGATGTAAATTAAAATCCATTGTATTAAACTATATGAATCTTTTAACGGATAAACTGAGTAAATATGATGCGCCTCAAAAGGCGAAGGCGCTGGGGATATACCCTTATTCTAAAATTATTGAAAGTGATCAGGATACGGAAGTCGTTATCAATGGGAAAAGCGTTCTGATGTTTGGCTCCAATGCTTATCTCGGCCTGACGAATCACCCCAAAGTGAAGGAAGCCGCTATCGCTGCTACGCAGAAATACGGAACCGGTATGGCCGGTAGCCGGCACCTGAACGGAACGCTCGATATTCACATCGAACTGGAAAAGAAATTGGCTAAATTCATGGGGAAGGAAGATGCTATGACTTATTCTACCGGATTTCAGGTGAACCTGGGCGTCGTTTCCTGCCTGACCGGCCGCGAAGATTATATTCTTTGGGACGAATTGGATCATGCATCGATTATTGAAGGACATCGCCTGTCGTTCTCCCAGAAAATGAAGTTCAAACACAACGATATGGAGTCGCTGGAAAAACAACTCCAGAAATGCGATCCCGACAAAATAAAACTGATCGTCGTCGACGGCGTTTTCAGCATGGAAGGCGATATTGCCAACCTGCCCGAAATCGTTCGCCTCGCCCGGAAATACAATGCGAATGTAATGGTCGATGAAGCGCACGGATTAGGCGTTCTTGGACGTCAGGGACGCGGAAGCTGCGACCACTTCGGCGTGTTGCCGGATGTGGATCTGGTCATGGGGACTTTCAGCAAGTCGTTGGCGTCCATCGGCGGATTTATCGCTTCGTCCGAACCGATTATCAATTACCTGCGCCACAATTCCCGTTCGTATATTTTCAGCGCAAGCAATACCCCCGCGGCAACGGCTGCCGCAAGCGCTGCCCTCGATATTATGATAAGCGAACCGGAACGAATCGAACATTTGTGGAAACTGACGGATTATGCCCTGAAAGGCTTCCGCGAAATGGGTTGCGAAATCGGCCACACTTCTACACCGATTATTCCGCTGTATATTCGCGACAATGAGAAAACTTTTTATGTGACGAAGGACTTGTTCGAACACGGTGTGTTTGTGAATCCGGTGGTGGCTCCCGCCGTTGCGTCTTCCGATACATTGATCCGCTTTTCGCTGATGGCAAGCCATACGTTCGAACAGTTGGACTACGCATTGGAACGAATCGAAAAAAGTTTTCTGAAAATGGGTGTCCTCGCCCCCGAATTAATCAAGTGTTAAGTTAAAGTCTTTTACCAAAGTCATCACAGCGGGATTCTTCTCCCGCATGTACGCGAACTTGTCCCGGCTGGTGTACGGCAAGTACTCTTTTGAATCTTCGGTTATCTCAATTTTCAGTTGTAATTGATTGTTGCGCAACTTCTGCGAAAGGAAGGCGCTTATCTCCGCTTCCTTGCCGGTTAACTTCCTTTGTTGGTCCGGATGAAAAACCGGAATGTGGACCTGCCCGTTTGCCTGCAACTGAGGAACAATATTCAGGATGGTGTTTTCCAGGTGCGCATCTTCCTTGCAGCAGTCCGCATATTCCTTCCATGCTTTTACCAGGTCTTCCTGCGTAAACGGTTCCTCGAGAACCGGGGCGGGCGAATTGCCGGCTTCCGGAACGGTGTCCGGCGATTTATCCGCGCTGGGGCTTTTCAGGGAAACTTTCGACCGGCTTTTGACCGCGGCAGGCGCAGGCGTTTCCGTTGCAACCTGTGCCGGCGCCGGTTGAGGCGCAGGGGTCGGGGCGGTGGAAGGCGCTTCCGGTTCAGTGACCGGTTTCAGCGTCATTTTTTTTTTATCATCGTCCACCGGAGGCGTGGGATGATTCAGTTGGCAAAGGCGTATAAGCAGTATCTCGACCAGCAATCGCCTGTTTTTGCTGTACCGGTAGTTCAGGTCACATTCGTTGCTCAGTTCGAGGGATTTATACAAGAAATCGGTCGTGCATTGCCGGGACAGGTTCAGGTATTTTTCTTTGACGGCATCGCCAACCTCAAACAAGACAATCGTCTGGGGATCTTTGCATACCAGAACGTCGCGGAAAAATCCCGCCAGTCCGGTGGTGACCTGTTGCCCGTCGAACCCTTTGTTCATGATTTCGTTGAAGATCAGTAAACTGTGGGGCACATCGCCCGCCAACAGAAATTCCGTCAGGCGAAAGTAATACTCGTAATCCAATACGTTCAGGTTTTCGATAACCGATTGATATGTAATGTTTCCTCCGGAGAAACTGACCGCCTGGTCGAAGATGGACAAGGCATCCCGCATCCCGCCGTCGGCTTTCCGGGCGATGGTATTCAGGGCTTCGCGCTCGCAGGTTACGTTTTCATTTTTTGCAATATACTCCAGGTTTTCAACAATATCGTCGATTCCGATGCGGCTGAAATCGTAGATCTGGCAACGGGACAGGATCGTGGGGATAATCTTATGCTTCTCGGTCGTCGCAAGGATGAACAGGGCATAATGAGGCGGTTCTTCCAGGGTTTTCAGGAAGGCGTTAAATGCCTGGTTCGACAACACATGCACCTCGTCGATGATATACACCTTGTACCGCCCGATTTGGGGTGGAATCCTTACCTGGTCGGTCAGCGAACGGACGTCGTCGACCGAATTGTTGGAAGCGGCATCCAGCTCGTAGATGTTGTACGACCGGTTTTCGTTGAACGCCCGGCAGGATTCACATTCGTTGCACGCTTCGCCGTCCGGGTTCAGGTTCAGGCAGTTGATTGTCTTTGCGAAAATGCGGGCACAGGTTGTTTTTCCGACTCCCCTGGGACCGCAAAACAGGTAGGCGTGTGCCAACTTGTTGTTTTGTATCGCATTTTTGAGTGTTGCAGTTAACGATTTTTGCCCTACCACCGAGTGAAAGGTAGCCGGACGGTATTTGCGGGCAGATACAATATAATTATCCATAATTTTTTGATTCTTCCGGCAAATTTACAGGAAAATCGGGCGATTTCCAAGTGTGGGTGAAGAAAAATCCAGCGACGCCGGCGGCGGAGGCGTATCTCTGTCTTGTTACATTAATTCCAGCATTACCGGAGCATGATCGGAAAAAATAATTTGCGGATAGATGGCGGCGGCCTTCAAGCGGGATTTCAGGGAATCCGTCGCGAGGTGATAGTCGATCCGCCAGCCCAGGTTTTTCGCCCGCGCGCCGGACCGGAAGCTCCACCAACTGTACTGGTCCGGCTCGCGGTGGAACGCGCGGAACGTGTCGACAAACCCTTGCGCAAGCAGGCTGTCGAACCACTCGCGCTCGCCGGGCAGGAACCCGGAAACGTTTGTGTGGCGTTCGGGGTGGTTGATGTCGATGGGTTGGTGGCAGATGTTGTAGTCGCCGCAGACGACCAACCGCGGGCGCTCCTTCCGCAACGCCTGCAAATACTGGGTGAAGGCGTCCAGAAACTCCATCTTGACGGCTTGCCGTACATCGCCCGTCGTCCCCGAAGGCACATAGACACAGACCACCGTCAGGTCGCCGAAGTCGGCGCGGATCACCCTGCCTTCGTTGTCGAAAAATGGATTGCCGATGCCTGCCGCGCAGAAGTCGGGTTGCACCTTGCTGAAGATGCCGACCCCGCTGTATCCCTTTTTCTGTGCGGAATGAATCAACGGATACTCGTAGCCCAAGCTCCGGAAAGTGATGGCATCAATCTGTTCCGGTTGCGCTTTCGTCTCCTGCACGCAGAAGATGTCGGGGTTTTCCACGCCCAGCCACTCGAAGAGTCCCTTGCCGATTGCCGACCGGATGCCGTTCAGGTTGAAAGAAATTATTTTCATAAACGTGTCTTTTTATTATTCCAGGTAAGTATATCCGTAAAGTCCGGAGCGGTAGTTTGAGAGAAATTCGCGCCCTTCTTCTACCGAGATTTTCCCTTCCTTCATGGAGGACGTGACCCACGACTCAACGGTCCGTACCAGCTTCTTCGGGCTGTATTGCACATACTCCAGGACGTCGGCAATCGTCTCGCCGTCGATCACCTGCTCGACCTGGTAACTGTCTTTGTTCACCGAGATATGCACGGCGTTGGTATCGCCGAACAGGTTGTGCAGGTCGCCCAGTATTTCCTGGTAAGCGCCCACCAGGAAGACCCCGATGTAGTAAGGCTCCTTCTTGCTCAGCGAATGGACGGGCAGGTGGTAGGTGTAATTTTTCATATTAATAAAGTTGTCGATCTTCCCGTCGGAATCGCAGGTAATGTCTTGCAAGGTAGCCGTCAGGTGGGGCTTCTCGTCCAAACGCGAGATGGGCACGATGGGGAACACCTGGTCTATCGCCCACGAGTCGGGCAGGGATTGGAACAGGGAGAAGTTGCAAAAATACTTGTCGGGCAACATCTTGGAAATCTTGCGCAACTCTTCCGGCGCATGTTTCATGTTCATCGCCGTATGGTACACCTCCCGGGCGATCGACCAGTAGAGTTTTTCGATCTGGGCGCGCGTCACCAGGTCCAGCATCCCCAGGCTGAACAGGTCGAGCGATTCTTCCCGGATCTGTTGCGCGTCGTGCCAGGTTTCGATCAGGCGGGGATGGTTCATTTCGTCCCAGAGCTTGTACAGTTCCGCCACCAACTCGTGGGCGTTTTCCGGCAATTCCTCCTCCTCGCCCCATTCCGGCAAGGTGGTGGTTTCCAACACCTGGAATATCAGCACGGAATGGTGCGCTGCCAGCGAACGCCCGGATTCGGTGATGATATTCGGTTGCGGCACATCGTTTTTGGTGCAGGCGTCGACCAGCGTGGAGATCGAGTCGTTGACATATTCCTGGATGGAGTAGTTCATGCTGCTCTCGCTGCCGGACGAACGGGTGCCGTCGTAGTCGACGCCCAGGCCGCCGCCAATGTCGACGAACTCGACGGCGTAACCCAAGCTGCGCAACTGCACATAGAACTGGGATGCCTCGCGCAGGGCGTTCTTGATCCGGCGGATCTTGGTCACCTGGCTGCCGATATGGAAATGGATCAGCTTGAGGCAATGCTCCAGCTTGTTTTTCTTCAGGAAATCCAAGGCGTCCAACAGTTCGCTGGACGAAAGCCCGAACTTGCTGACGTCGCCGCCCGACTCTTCCCACTTTCCGCTGCCCGCGCTCGCCAGCTTGATCCGGATCCCGATGTTGGGACTGATTTTCATCTTCTTTGCCAGCTCGGCGATCAGTTTCAGTTCGTTCAGTTTTTCGACAACAATAAAAATGCGCTTACCCATCTTTTGCGCCAGCAATGCCAGTTGCACATAGTCCTCGTCCTTGTAGCCGTTGCAGATGATGAGCGAGTCGGAACTGGTGTTAATCGCCAGCACGGCATGCAGTTCCGGCTTCGACCCGGCTTCCAGCCCGATGTTGAACTTCTTCCCGTGGCTGACAATCTCTTCCACCACCTGCCGCATCTGGTTGACCTTGATCGGGTAGATGATAAAGTTTTGCGCGGTGTAATCGTACTCCTCCGCTGCCAGCTTGAAACAGTTGGAAATCTTCTCGATACGGTTGTCCAGGATGTCGGAAAAGCGCAACAGCACCGGCGCCGACACATCGCGCAGCACCAGCTCGTCCATCAATTCCTTTAAATCGATCGTTGCGCTTCCTTTCTTGGGAGCGACCGTAATATGTCCCTTCTCGTTAATGGAAAAATAATCCAAACCCCAGCCGTGGATGTTATAGAGTTCGGCAGAATCTTCAATGCGCCATTTTCTCATTGTGGATAGAATGTTTTTGTAAAGTTTATTGTTTTTTAATGCGCACGAAAGTACAAAAAAAAATAAATATCAGTGCATTAATTTGTATAAAAGTTCAATCAACAGCTCCCCTTGCGGAACGGAAGGGTTGTCGACGCCTTTTCCTTTCGCGTCGTACTCCCGGATAAGGGTGATGTTTTTCATGGTTTTGATGGGTTTGTAGTTGCGCATCGCCTCGATGTAATCTGCCACCTGGATGTCCCATTTGAAGCCCAACACCTGCATCAGGTGTGCCTTGGAGTGGTCTCTTTCGAACTGGCAGATCATCAGGTTGGCGAAAAAGCCGAACAGTACGTTCAGCGTGAGTACCAGCGGGTTGCTCTTGGGGTTCTGTTCGAAGTAGCGGGCGATCCGGTTTGCCTTCAGGACATCGCGGCAAGCGACGGCTTTCTGTAATTCGAAGTTGTTGAACTCTTTGCTGATGCCGATGTTCTTTTCGATCAGGTCGCCGGTGACGCGCTTTTGGTCGCCGGGCAAGGCAATCGTGAGCTTGTCCAGTTCGTGTGTAATCTTGCTCAGGTCGTTTCCCAGGTAATCGGTCAGGATTTGCGCCGCTTTCACCTCGATCTCGACCTGTTTCTCGCGCAGGTAGCGGACGATAAAGTCGGGGACCTTGTTTTCGTAAATCTTTTTGGATTCGAAGACGATTCCCGCCTTCGCAATCTCCCCGGAGAGCTTCTTCCGCCCGTCTAACTTCCCATGCTTGTAGTTGATTACCAGCACGGTCGACGGCAGCGGGTTCTTGACATAGTGAATCAGGTCGTCGATATTCTTCATGCCCTGCGCTTCCTTCACGACGACCAGTTGCCGTTCTGCCATCATGGGATACCGGCGGCAGGCATTGATCACGGTCGCGGCGTCGGTGTCCATTCCGTAGACAATGGTCTGGTTGAAGTCGCGCTCCGAGTCGTCCAGCACCTGTTCGATCAACAGGTTGGTCAAGAGGTCGATATAGTAGCTTTCTTCTCCCTGTAAAAGGTAGGCGGGCATAAACTTCTTCGATTGGATCGCGCCCTTTATTTCATTAAAACTTAAATCTTTGTTCATTTTTCATTGGCGCCTGCCTGTTTTTTGGGCAGGATTTGCAAAGTTAATGCTTTTTATGGAATGTTTTGAAGGGAAATGCGGCCTCTTTTGCTTCTAATGGTTGTTTTATTATAAAAATAAGGTGGGAAGGCAGGGCGCAAGTCATTTTTCAACCGAATTCATGACATCGCCCCGGGGCGATATTAACTTTCCCATGTGATTCACGACCTCTCCCCGGGGAAATCTTAACTTTCCCATGTGATTCATGACATCGCCCCGGGGCGATGTTAACTTTCCCATGCGATTTATGATATTTCCCCGGGGCGATGACAACTGTCCCATGCGATTCACGACATTTCCCCGGGGCGATGTCAACTTTCCCATGTGATTTATGATATTTCCCCGGGGCGATGTTAACTTTCCCATGTGATTTATGATATTTCCCCGGGGCGATGTCAACTTTCCCATGCGATTTATGACATTTCCGTGCGGCGATGTTAACTTTCCCATGCGATTTATGACATTTCCGTGCGGCGATGTTAACTTTCCCATGTGATTCATGACATTTCCGTGCGGCGATGTCAACT